>JBNMJI010000005.1:0-27970 GCA_050873725.1 Roseburia sp. | reverse complement strand
TCCTTATTCATAAGTCCGGTCTGAACCGGTGCCAGCATAATATTTCCCTTTACGGTATAATTTGGGAACAGATTGAACTGCTGGAATACCATTCCAATCTTCTGACGCATCTTATTGATGTCTACGGATTTATCCGTGATATCTGTTCCTTCAAAAGTAATCACACCGGAAGTCGGCTCCTCTAAAAGATTTAAGGAACGTAAGAATGTAGATTTACCACAACCGGATGGACCGATGATGGCTACTACCTCTCCCTGGGCGATTTCTGTGGAGATACCATTTAATACATTTACATTTCCAAAGGATTTACACAAATCCTTTACTTCAATCAATACCCTCTTATCGCTCATTTGTTCTCAACCTCGTTTCCAGTTTATGTACACCTGCTGTTAAAATCATAACGATTACCAGATAGATAATTGCAATACCGAACAATGGTAAGAACGGGTCATAAGTCTGGCTACGGATAATATCGCCACCCTTGGTCAAATCCGGGATTGCAATATATCCACTGATGGAAGTCTCTTTCAGTAAGGTAATAAACTCATTTGCCAGTGCCGGAAGTACATTCTTAAATGCCTGTGGCAGGATGATCAGACGCATGGTCTGTGAATAATTCAATCCAAGGCTTCGTCCTGCTTCAAACTGTCCTTCGTCTACAGACATAATTCCGGAACGTACAATCTCCGCTACATATGCAGCCGAATTCAAACCAAAAGCGATTACAGCCACTGCAATCTTATTATCAAGTGCAACCAGAATAATATAGTACATAATCAAAAGCTGTACCATCGTAGGGGTTCCACGCCATATGGTAAGATATACTCTACATATAAAGTTTAAAACATTTAATCCACCATGTTTATCATGGGTGGAACGGATAATTGCGACCAAAAATCCAACCACAATACCCAGAAGTACTGCAAGCACTGCAATAAGCAGTGTATTGCCAAGGCCACGTAACAGATAAAGATATCTGTCTTTCTCTATAAAATCCTGTTGAAAGCTGCTCAAAAAATCGCTCAAGGTCTTTCCTCCTATACCGATTATTTATTTCTTACTACAATAACCTGGCTTGCTGTTGCATAAGTATCTGTAAAGTCAATGTTCTTAAGACGATCTTCTGTTACAGTCATTCCTGCTGCACCAAAGTCTGCTTTACCGGAAGATACTGCTGCGATGATTGCATCAAATTCCATATCTTCAATCTTTAATTCATAGCCAAGTTTGTCACAGATTGCTTTTGCGATATCTGCATCAATACCAACTACGTTGTCGCCATCATAATATTCATACGGCTCAAACTGTGCATTGGTTGCCATGGTAAGTGTTCCGTTTGGATACTCTGTTCCTTCCGGAGTCTCATATGGATGCTGTCCGATTTCATCACCAATGTAGTTGCTGATGATGGTATCGATTGTTCCGTCTGCTTTTAACTCTTCGATTGCTTTGTTGAATTCGTCTGTTAAATCGGTGTTATCTTTTGCGATACAGATTGCATATTCCTCTGCATCAAAGGTATCATCTAAGATTTTTAAGTCATCGTTCTTCTCAACAAATGCCTCTGCAGGCTGCTTGTCGATGATTACACAGTCGATTTTGCCGGTCTTTAATGCCTGGATTGCATCAGAACCTTTGTTGTAACGCTCTACGGTACTTCCCTGATCTTCGTATGCTGTTGCATCGGTATCTCCGGTTGTTCCAAGCTGTACACCAATCTTCTTTCCTGGCAGGTCATCCTTGGAATTTACTGTGTTTGCAGCTACAGATGAGCCACATCCTACCATTGCTACTGTCATTGCTGCGGTTAATAAAAGTGCAGCAAATTTCTTCATGTTCTTCATATTTATTCCTCCTCTGATTATAATTATGTGAATTTATATTTCATACAACATCATAAAATATATCAACATAACGCCTAGTATAGCATGATTCCGCCTATTTCACAAGTACCCGCAGGGTTTTTGTCTGTATTTGGAAATACATTTTTCCATGCATTTTTAAACAGGCTGCGCCTTGCCCTGAGACTTCATAACTGCCGGCATGGAACAATTTAAGATAACCTTAAAATGCTCAAACAGTTCTGCCCTGTCATACTCATCCGGTTTCTGAAAGAGATTTATCAGCATTCCGGCAATGGCTTCTGTATAAAAATTGCAAAGGAATTTCTTAAACTGCGGTGTCACACTTACTTCATATTTCTTCTCACTGTCCTCTACAATCTTTTCCATAATACCGATAAAATCCTTATATAAGAACCGCTTCAACTCATCTCTTCCCACGGAATCATAAATACAGTTTAAGACATAAGCATTCTGTTCCACATAATCAATGACAAAATCAAAGGCATCCTTATAATCCACCAGCAGGTCAAACTGCTTTACGACTTCAAAGGCTTCCTGCTCTAACATCCATTTCAGCAATCCATAGATATCTTCAAAATGATAATAGAAGGTCTTCCGGTTCAGATTACAGTCCTTAATCAGTTCACTGACCGTTATCTTCGAAAATGGTTTCTGCTTCATCAGCTCCTTCAAAGAATTACAAAGCATTTTTTTCGTCTGTAAGGAACTTTCTTCATGCGTCATTTCATTATTTCTCCCTTCTGACTCTGTTTCTTTTTATATGAAAATCTGCTCTTTCTTTTTTTCTTTTTTATTATACACCTGACCATCAAATCTGCAATTTCTTTTTTCTCTCATTTGACCATCAAATGACGCGATTTGTCCATATTTGCACAACACACCCTGTTTTGACCATAGAAAATCATGTTTCCTCTCTCTATACTCTGCTTACAGGAGGTGAGCAAAATGACTTTTTTATATGACATCACGCTGTCCGTTCCCCTTGGTATTCGATACGGAACTATGTTAATCCATCAGGATAGCACCAGGATTACTGGAGAAATGAGCATCCTCGGAAATAAATCTTCCTTTTCCGGGAGTCAGAGTGGAAACGAATTTTTTATTACCGGTACTTTAAAAACTCTGCTCCGGGAGATTTCCTATCAGGGAAATGGAACATTTCTTAACGGACAGTTAAATCTGCTGCTCCATAGCAGCCACAGTGTCTACAAGCTCACCGGCAAGCTGCATAAAGATAGTGATTCAAACAGCAGCACTTAACCATAAATTTTCAGAAAGGATACAGGTGAAATGAGAAAATTTTATAACTGGATTGTAAATCATACCAAACTGATTATCGCATTGTTCGCCATTGCTTTTATCATCTGTGCCATCTGCCAGAAATTTGTATCGGTAGATTATGACATGAATGATTATCTTCCGGAAGACAGTGCTTCCACCGTTGCACTGGATCTGATGGATAAAGAATTTGATGGTGGCGTACCCAATGCCAGAGTCATGATTGAAGATGTATCCATACCGGAAGCACTTCAATATAAAGAAAAAATACAGGCTGTGGACGGAGTTACCGATGTCACATGGCTGGATGATGTGGAGTCAACCGATATTCCATTGGAAATGATGGATCAAGACACCTTAGATACTTATTATGTGGATGGCAATGCACTGTTCTCCGTTACCATTGAAGAAGAAAAAAGAGTAGATGCCGTCAATGAAATCCGTGAAATCATCGGTGATGACAATGCCATGACAGGAAGTGCTGTTTCCACTGCCACCGCTACCCAGAGTACCATAAAGGAAATTTCAAAGATTTCCGTTATTGCAGTTCTCTTCGTAATTCTGGTGCTGCTTCTCACTACGGATTCCTGGTTTGAACCACTTATCGTTATGGTAGGACTTGGTGTTGCCATTATTATCAACTCCGGCTCCAATCTCATCTTCGGTGAGATTTCCTTCGTTACCAACGCAGCCGGAACAATTTTACAGTTAGCGGTTTCCATGGATTATTCCGTATTCTTAATCCATCGGTTTACCGAATGCAGGAAAGAAACAGACAATCCAAAAGAAGCCATGGTAAATGCCCTGACGATGTCTACCTCTTCTATTTTATCCAGTGGTCTGACCACTGTAATCGGCTTCCTTGCCTTATGTCTGATGCAGTTTGGCATCGGTCCTGACCTTGGAAGAGCTTTGGCAAAAGGAATTGCCATCAGTCTGATTACCGTATTTACCTTTATGCCATGCCTTATTCTTTCCACCTATAAATGGCTGGATAAATTAGAGCATCGACCTTTCCTGCCATCCTTCCGACGCTTCGGAAAAGCTGTGCAGAAGGTTATGATTCCGGTACTGGTACTCTTTGTAATTACTATCGTACCGTCCTACTTAGCTTCTATTTCCAACAGCTTCTACTACGGTGCCTCCAAGATTTTTAATGAGAAAACACAGGCCGGTGCCGATACCGCCAAAATCGAAAGCATCTTTGGAAAGAGTGACACGTATGTGCTGATGGTTCCAAAAGAGGATAAAGCAACCCAGAAGGAGTTGTCGGATGCCTTACATAAGATTCCACAGGTAAAAAGCATTTTATCTTATGTGGATACCGTGGGAACAGAGATTCCGGAAAGCTATCTTGATGATGCTACCTACTCCAAGCTCTGCTCCGATCAGTACACCCGTATGGTTATCTCCGTGGATGCCGCATACGAAGGAGATGAAACCTTCTCCTTAGTGGAAACTGTCCGCGACACCGCAGAAAAATATTATCCGGGCGAATGGTATCTGGCGGGCGAAGGTGTCTCTACCTATGATCTGATGGACACCATTACCGCTGATATGGTAAAAGTAAACCTCGTTGCGATTGCAGCCGTATTCTTCGTACTTCTGCTTACGCTCCGTTCCATTGTACTTCCGGTTCTTTTAGTACTTGGAATTGAAACCGCAATATGGATTAACCTTTCCATTCCATATTTTACAGACCAGACGATTTTCTATATCGCATACCTTATCATCAGCTCCATACAGCTTGGTGCAACTGTTGATTATGCCATTCTTATGACAGAGCGATATAAAGAATTCCGGCAGACCTGCTCGAAAAAAGACGCCATTACCAATACTTTATCTGCTGTAACCGTTTCCATTCTTACTTCCGGAAGCGTGCTTACCGTAGTCGGTTTCCTGCTTGGCATCATTTCCACCCACGGACTGCTGTCACAGCTTGGATTCTTCCTTGGAAAAGGAACTTTGTGTTCGCTGATTATTGTTCTGTTTGCCTTACCGGGCATGCTTTACTTATTTGACCGTACATTTATTAAGAAAAGAAAGGATGAGACTCATGAATAGAAAGAAATTCGTAGCCGGCACTCTTGCCGTTGTAATAATAACCGGAAGCACAATGCTTCCTGCTGTAAATGTATCCGCAGCCGAAAATACTTCTTCCAAAGAAGAGGTCATCTATATTATCACCGATGCCAGCGGTGCCGTTGACAGTGTCAATGCCGTAAATATTTTCGGCAAAGGCTCCGTTACCGACTACGGCGATTACAGCTCTGTTAAAATGTTAAATACCACCGATGACATCACTCTCGATGGTGACAAAGTAACCTTTACTACTGACAGTGATAAAGCTTATTATCAGGGAACCATGGAAGATGCACAGATTCCATGGACGATTACCTTCACTTATACGTTAGACGGAAAAACCATTACTCCGGACGACTTAGCCGGAAAATCCGGTGCATTAAAGATTCATATCAGCATTGAAAAGAACAATCGCTGCACCAGTGATTTCTATGACAGCTATGCCCTTCAGGCTGCCCTTACCTTAGATACGGAAAAATGTGAAAATATTACAGCCGAAGGCGCAACGCTTGCTAACGTTGGTTCGGATAAACAAATCAGTTATACCGTCCTTCCGGGAAAAGGCTTAGACGCCGATATTACTGCTGATGTTACCGATTTTGAAATGGATGCAGTTTCCATCAATGCTATAAAGTTGAATTTAAATCTGGATATTGATGATGAAGAATTAATGGATAAAGTAACTGACATTATGGATGCTGCCAAAGATATGAATGACGGTGCTTCTGCTCTTTCCGATGGTGCAGACGCTTTAACAGAAGGTGGCAGCAGTCTTTCCGACGGTGCCGCATCCCTGCAGTCCGGTGCAGCTTCCCTTGACAGCGGATTACAGTCTCTAAATGGTGGTGTTACTTCCATGCAGTCTGCCTTAAATACTTTAAATGCACAGTCCTCGAATTTAACCGGCGGCTCTGCCCAGATGTCGGAAGCTTTAAAAACCATTCAGTCAGAGCTTTCCAATGTGTCCGTCAGCACGGAGCAGTTAAGCCAGCTGACTGCCAGCTCCGCTGCAATCAAGCAGGGCATCAGTGATGCTTATGACGGTGCTCTCGCTCTGCAGTCAAACTTATCCTATGATGCCTACAAAGCAACCATGTCTGCTAACGGACTGGATATCGATACTCTCCAGGCAGGCAACACCGAAGCCATTGCAACCTTATCCACACAGATTCAGGATTTATCTGCTTCTCTGGCACAGTTAAAGGCAATTCCGGATTATGAAAGCAATCCGACCTACGCTGCCCAGGTAGCACAGTTAGAATCCCAGATTGCAAGCTTAACCAACATTGTTACTTTATTAACCGGAAACAATGCAGCCATTGACGGAACATCCCAGTATTTAACTGCAACTGCCTCCGGTGTATCAGAACTGGTTACCGGTCTGGAAACCTTAAAAACCAATTACGAAGTTTTCGATGCTGCAATTGTTTCCCTTACAAATACCCTTTCTAATCTTGCGGTAAATGTAAGCTCCTTAAAAACAGCCATTGATACTTTAGTTACCAATTATGAAACATTAGATGCCGGAACCAATTCCTACACCAATGGTGTTGCTTCTATCGTTGCCGCCTATTCCCAGATTGTGGATGGTACCGGAACTTTGGCAAACGGCAGCAAAACCCTCGCCGATGGTTCTGTCACCTTAAAACAGGGAACGAAAGAGCTTTATAACGGGCTTGTTTCCTTAGATAACGGTGCCGGTGAATTAAGCGATGGAACAAAAGAATTCTATGAACAGACTGACGGAATGGATACAAAAATTCAGGATACTTTAGATGAAATGATTGATTCTATTTCCGGCGGCGACTCCGAACCGGTATCCTTTGCCTCAGATAAGAACACCAATGTTACAGCCGTTCAGTTCGTTATTAAGACCGCTGCCATCGAAAAAGAGGAGGAAGCTGTCCAGACAGAAACCGAGACAAAGAAACTGAATTTCTGGGAAAAGCTTTTAAATCTTTTCGGACTGTAAAAAGTCCTGTGGTTTGCATATTCGCTTCATAATTGTTATAATGTGCCAAGAAAAGTAATGATACTTGAGGAGGTTTTTTCATGAAGCGATTTGGCAGAATTATGTTCTGTTTCCTTCCGGCTCTGCTGGCATTTGGTCTGCAGCAGCTTATCTCCATTCCGGCAGTAGGGCTTGCTCTGCTGGGTGGTTTTTATACCAAAGGGGCAACTTCTATCGATGATTGTATGGATGCATTTTTAAATATTATTTCCACCGCGAATTTTAATGCCGGTGTCAGTGCAGCCTACGGCACTGTTGCCCTTGCGGTATTTGCCTACTGGTATTATAAAAAGTTCCATCAGGCAGAACCTAAAAATGTGCTGAAACCATTTAATATTCCGGTTATTTTTGGCATCCTTATTACAGCAGTAGGATTACAATATATTACCAATTATATTGTATCTTTTACTGCAGCCATTAATCCACACTGGCTTGAATATTACAGCAACCTGATTGAATCGGTGGGACTGGATGAGCCTTCCATGATTCTGGTTCTCTATTCCGTTCTGATTGGGCCAATCTGCGAAGAACTGATTTTCCGCGGACTGACTTTAAAATACGCCAAAAGAGCAATGCCTTTCTGGGTCGCTAACCTCTTGCAGGCACTGCTCTTTGGTGTGTTCCATATGAATATGATTCAGGGTGTTTATGCTTTTGTAGTAGGAATTGTTCTTGGATTGATCTGTGAAAAAAGCCGCAGCATTTATCCTTCCATGCTTTTCCATATCCTCTTTAACATCTGGGGAACTTTCTCTCCTGACTGGTTTATGTATAAAGCAGATACCGTTCCATTTTTCTTCCTGTGGTTCTTCGTTGGTGCAGGACTTCTGGTTGCGGGACTGTTCCTCTTTTTCTTTGGAGTAAATAAAAAATATCCAAAAATCGAAAATTCTTATTATTCTTAATATCCTTTTGCAATTTTCTTTCCCTGCAAAAGGCTCTGGTTTTGATTTACAAAGGAGTGCGTCCGCTCCTTTAATAATAATTTTCGTCCTTCCGGGGTTCTTGTATATACCACATGGTATGGTCCAAGAACCCTTTTCATATGCTTTTCAAAAATCTGGGCACGTTCCTTTTGTCTTCCAAATATTTCCGGGACACTGTAGCACTCTCTTGATGTGCCAAAGGTCTTTTCCCGGATAAGAAGATATCTTGGATTATCAATAACGCCCCACAATTCTTCCATACAGGCAGAATAGGTTGTCTTATCTCTGGTGGTTCCACCCTTAAGCCAGGTGCCAACCACAAGTCCGTTAAAGGATTCCACTTCTGTCCTGCAATGGGCACCATCCTCTAATTCCCCGCATTCCCTTAATGCGTCTAACATTGCTTCGCTAAGCTGTTTCATCCGTCTTGCCGGCGTACTGAATTTAAAAAGACGTATCCCCTGATACACAATTCCGGCAAATGCCGCTAACAGTGCAATTCCAAGTAACAGGGAAGCCGGATGATTATCAAGCTTCTGTGCCGTCATTCTTCCACTCATCAGAAGAATGGAAAGTATCACCTGTATGATTTCTATGCAGACTGCATTAATAAAAATATATCCCGTTTCTATCTCTTTGGCTGCAATCTCATCTACCTGTTCCACTTCCATCTGGTTCCGTATTTCCTGTAAGGACTGATTCCATCGCTGCCGCAGTGCATTTCTGTCTTTTGCACGATCAAGCATCATGCGGTTTACTTTATCCACCTCATACTTTGATGTTATCTTTGGAATGTCCAGCCGTCCGATTCCGCTTTCGATTACATCTTCTTTGCAGGATACTCCTAAAAATGATTCAAACCGGCGTTCCAACATTTCATAATCGCCTTCTGCATCGGTATTACTCTGCTGTCCCCGCTCCTTTGGGAAAATGCAGGCAAGATGCCAGATATTTCCGGTCTTATCCGGCTGTTCCCTGTCGGTGCGGATTGCTCTGCCACGCATCTGATTACTCAGCATAAAGGAGCCTACATAGGTTGCCAGTATCAGGGAATTGATACACGGTGCATCCCAGCCCTCTCCCAGCAATGACTTGGTTCCAATCAGCGTATGTATCTCTCCCTGACGGAATAACTCCGTTACAACTGCTACTGTGTGGGTGCTCTTTCCCTTTATCATAAGCTGTCCGTATCCGGTATCTCCCAGCGGATTTAACGTTCCGCTGCAGCCATACTGTGCCGGCAATTCCGGAAGCTTTGTTTCAACTGCCATCGGAACTAATATCACAGTTCCGCTCAGCACACCAAGACGGATTCCAGCCATATTCTGCCACCTCAAATATTCAAAAATCGGTACTGCACCAAGCTCTGTAACCAGTGTATCTTTACTTCCAATCTCCGGCAATTTGTCTTTCTTAATATAATCGCAGAGAACCAGAAGGTGTAAATCATTTCCCAGTGCCTCATACTCCGTCTGCACAATGGTACGGATGCTCTCCATCTTTCCCTGACTTTTCATGAGTACCTTTTTTATGGCTTCATTATCCTGCAGGGCAACCTTATTCCGGTATATGGCTCCTGCCTCTTTCAATTCCTGCAGCAGGCTTTCCCGCTCTGCTTCCGTCATGGCATACGATTCTCTGTCCTCATAAAGAACGCCCTGCAGTAACACTTCCATCCAGTGTGCATCCATCCCCGGCAGCTTTCCCTTTGTCCCGATAAGTTTTCTCAAATAACCGGAAAATGGAATTCCTTTTGCCTGACAGTATACCAGCAGTGCGGTAAAATACTCCGGCTTATCTAAGAACCGCTCACTGTATTCTTCCGGATGCATAAGTCCCTGATGGGAAGATACCATTCTGCGCAACATCTCATCTGACATGAGTTTCTGCACCTGCATCTGCATCCGCTTCTGATGCTCCCTGACATATGCTTCCTCTTCTCTCGTCGGCCAGTTAAAATAAACATAGTCCTGATGCGGGCAGAGACTTTCTTCTCTTACCAGTTCCGGTGTAAAGATTTCTTCATCAATCGGTCCGCACATATCGATATAACGCTTCCACTGTGCCGGTGTGCTGTCATATGGCGGTGTTGCTGTCAATGCAATGACTTTGACATCCGGCAGCTTTTCCATGAAAGTCTCCAGTGCCTTCCACCACTCACTGCGAAGGTGATGTGCCTCATCCAGACAAATTGTTGTAATACCGGCTTCCTTTACTGCCTTAAAAATATCAAAATCCCGGTAGTCAACCTGTTCCGTTTCCTTCTCTCCATCTACTTCTTCTGTCACTCCGCTGGCTGTCACTTTACTGTCTGCCGCATCGACTCCATCCACCGCTTCACTGGCTGCTACATCTTCCTCTGCCGCTTCCTCGCTGTCTTCTCCCAGTATACCCTGCTCCCGCTTCATGGCACTGTACAGTGCCTGATAAGTCGTTGCAGTCATCTGCTTCATATGCTTTAAATCATTGGATAATATTTCCTGCGGATCTGCCTGCTCGGTTAAGAAGCCCTCCTGTATTACGCATCAGCCATTGCTGGCGAATGGTAATGCTGGGTGAAAAAATAAGGCAGGGTGCTCCCAGCCTCCGAATCAGTTCTATTCCAAGTGTAGTCTTGCCGGAACCCGGCGCTGCCACAATATGTATCTTTCCATCCTTCAAATACTGCTGCGCATGTAAGAGCACTCTTTCCTGATAATCTCTCCACTTTCCCCGAAATTGCAGGATTCCTTCATATCCTGTGTTCATAAATTTCCCTCCATCAGCATTTTGATAAATGCAGTATCACGATATATCCACGGTTCTTTCGAAAATGGCTCATTTGCCTTTACAATCTCTTCCGGTGTCATCCATTCCAGATGATAGCCCTTTGCCTTCTCACTTTCTGTCATATGCGGTTCCGTTGTTCTCTCTTCAACAGCACAGGCAAAAAAATAGGTACGACAGTGATATATTTTATCCGTTTCAAATAAATCACGGCGTTTTTCCTCTATCTCGCCATACAGTCTCATACTTTCCGGGCATAAAATCAGTCCGCCCTCTTCTAAGACTTCTCTGGAAAGTGCCGTTTCAAAATCTTCTGCGCCATCCATACCGCCGCCTAAGATTTTACAGTCCCCCGCCCTACCACGCTGAACTGCAATTTTTCCATTCTTCTCTATGATTGCCCGGACGCACTTTCTTTCAAATACCGGCATGCCATCCTCATAATCTTTTTTATCTAATACCAGAAGTATCTTACTTTCCGTCATTTTCGTTTCCTCGCTCTTGTCAAAGTTACCTAATCTGCCCACTGAAAACTGTTTACCATGGTCTCTGCGGCTTTTATTCCCTCGGTATCATCCCCACTGTATACCGTAAGATGTATCAGACAATATTCATAATCTCCTACGATGTAATACTGCTTTGTGGTGCATCCCGTCTCAGTAATGGTATAAATCAGCAGCACATCTCCACTGTCCGTATAAGTACCTTCGCCATTTACCTGGGCATCACTGCCCTGCACCTGCATCATAAGCTGTGAAAGAATGGCATCCTTAAATGTCATATAGTCATCCTCGGCATAATTAGAACTTCCGACATTAATGGAAATATTATCCGGCTGTGCATCATCCCCATGTCCTTCTTCTACATAAAAGAACTTGTCCCCACTGGAATGTGCTGCATTTTCTTCCCAGCCCTCCGGCAGTTCATAGGTTCCAAAATCCTTACTTATCAAAGAATCTCCGGCATTTTTATCTTCGTTATCATTTGCAACATCTCTATCTGCATTCTCTTTATCTGATGTATCAGCTTTTTCCTCTCCTGCTGCACTGCCTCTGGCGTTGGCTCCCGGCGTTGCTTCTTCTATCCGCTTCGCCAAAGCATTCGGTCCACCCTGACATCCTGCCATAGATAATGTGCATGCTACCGCCAAAGCAATCAAAATACCTTTTCTTTTCATAAATAAATCCTCTCCTGAAAACTTTTAAAGGTAGTATAGCACATTTCTCCATTGGTTGAAGTATAAATCTTCACTTTTTTCCTCTTTCTTTATTGTTTCCTCCCATATGATTATGAAATTGATAAAAGTTCTCACGAAAAAAACAGCATTGATTAGTCGTGGCTAACCAATGCTATCTTATATTATTTAATCAACATTACCAGCAAACCAACCAGCACTGCCGGAACGATTGCAAAAATGACGCCCGGAAACAGCATTCCTTTTACATGAAACCATTTCTGGTGATACTCCTTGTCCATATGCTCTGTTCCTTCCAACCGGAACCGCTTCATATTGGCAAATAATACCCAGTCTAAGAAAAAGGTATCATATGCTCCGATAATCAGCATCATACCAAATGCAAATAAAAATCCCTGTAGAAATGTCTTTGCTCCGGAGAGAATTGCCAGTCCCAAAAGAATTGCTGTAAATATCAGTATTCCGATTGATTTTAATACAATAACTCTTCCGCTTAACGGCTCTACCGGAATCCGCTCATGAGTTTTAAAATATTCCTCCTGTATTTCCGGCGGATAGTTCTGTATCTGTGCTGTTGCATCCTTTCCCGTCTTTGCATTCTTTCCGGTCGTTGAAAATACCAGTACGGTAAACAGAATACAAAATGCTACTGCCGATAATACAATAACTACAACATTCATAATTGCCCTCCTGTTTCTTTCGTATTTTTCTGCTACTTAACTTTGGTTTTATTGTAGCATAATGCAAAATTGTTGCGTACAGTCATTTGAGGGCTTAATGATTAATTAGTTGCAGTAAGAATCTCTACTCCCGGTATCCATGCATTTTTCCATATATGAATTTCGATATTTTTGCACTCTACTCCTGGTTTAGTACATATAAAAATGCAGGAATCAAGGTTTTTCCTCTCTTCCTGCATTGTCCTATCTTTTTATTAATTTCCTTTTCAACATATTATGTTGCACTTCAAGCCAAACCAGTTCTCCTATTATTACTGCAAAAAACAGAATCAACTGCACTGTTGTATTTTCAAATTTTCTCAGGCAATATAGAAAAACAGACATCGTAAGAAAAAGCAGGCATCCATATATGATTAAATTCTTTCCGTGTCTGTGATTCCACTCTGATACATCTGTCAATTCATCTTCGCGAGGAGGTTTTTCCCCTGTGTTCAGGGCTACCGGCTTTTTTGACTTGTATTGTGAGATACCAAGTATTACAAAAACGAAAGATGCCAAAAAAGAAATTACCAAATATATGATTGTTTCTGCCATAGGATATTTCTCCTTTCGGTATAAAACTACGAGAAACACGCTTTGCGAGTTTCTCGCGTAAATCAGAATTTTTCTTCCTGCTCTGCTTCCATTTTAACTTCTTTTATATGTGAATACAACTCCAATTACGGATGCAATAAGAACAAATGGTGCAATCCTTACAAATAGAAATTCAAATCCATGCAGCATTGTACCGGCAACCGCCAGTTCCGGATTATTGTAATCCCAGTCCAGATATGCACTCTGCATTGCTGCCAAAGCAATAAACACTGCAACTATCATTACACACAACGCAATGAGCAGATAACGAATTGTCCTAATTCTCGCCGCACTTCTTTTCGCAAGCTGTAAATTAATAACTTCAAGTTTTTCTGAAAGCCTCTTTATATCTGATTCACTTTCGCCAGGCTGTGACACCGTTTCTCCCAGTAAAATACTTACAGAGGTATCCAGTTCTTCTGCCAGTGAAATAAGCATACATGAATCTGGAACCGATAAACCTTTTTCCCATTTAGAAATCGTCTGCCTTACTACATTCAGTTTTATTGCAAGTTCCTCCTGTGAGAGTCCTTTCGCTTTTCTTAAATTTCTAATATTCTCGCTCAGCATAACCTGTGCCTCCTTTGTTTTGATACCACTATTAGATATCAAAACGGTCGTTGCCACAAGCAACGCAAATTAACATCTGGTATTTCTGCAATAAATTTCAATTTATACCATTCTTAAAGTGAAACATCAATGATACTATTTGATGGTCCAATATCCATTATAGGCATATCCCGTTTTACCAATCAACAAATGTTCTGATTTCGTAAAACCTGCCTTCTGAATTGCTTTGATTCTTTCTACTGCATATATTGGTGCCTTTGTAAGCACACCTTTACATCCTAACATTTTCTCAATTTGCGGTGTAACAAGTGCAAAGATATCATACAATACATCTTCCTGTTCGTAATCACTTCTCACATCCACCCTTAAAATTCCCATATTATTAAATGTATCATCCGACACCCGTAAGCATAATTCCACAGTTCCAATTACGCTTAATACCGCCTTATCAACAATAGAAAGTCTCACAAACCAACCATTTTCATATGATACATGCCAAAAGCGAATAGCTTCTGCCATTCTTTCTTCTGTTGCATAATAAAAGTTATCTCCGTCACAATTATCACTATTAAAGAAGGGCAATGCCTTTTTATCACTATATACTTTTAATAAATCATTACAATCCTCATCCTGAAATAATCTGACGATAAATCTTTCACTTTCTAATGTCGGACATGTTTCATAAACGTTCATAAGTTTCTCTGTATTCTCCTGTTTTACAATTTTAAAATTTTACACTGCTCCAATCCTGCGCTCCAAAATTCCTCAATCGGCATACCTTTCACCTGACAGATAATGCTTGCATTCATCGCACCATGTCCCACAATCAGGATATCCTTACCTTCCTGTAGCTGCGGGTCTATCACTTCTTTCAAAAATGCGCCGGTTCTTGCAAAGAGTTCCTCCCAGGTTTCTGCTCCACCTATCGATTCGTGATATTCTTCCGGCTTTTGAAATAAAATATTAATCGGGCAATCCGGAATAGCAAAGCTGTTTTCGATTCCCTCATAATCACCAAAGCTCATTTCCATCAGCCGTTCATCTTTTATTATTGGAATTTCCCGGTTTTTTAACACAATCTGCGCTGTCTCAACAGCCCTTATCAGTGGAGAACAATAACACACATCTATGTGTAAATCTTTATACTCTTCCCATGCTTTTTCCGCCATCAGGCGTCCTTCTTCATTCAGCGGAATATCCGTTCTTCCCTGTATTTTATGTAATGCATTCCATTCTGTTTTTCCATGCCGCATAATATATAACATCTTAAGTCTCTCCCACTCTTTCTGATATCCTTATTTATCATACTTTTCCAGAAAATCCGTTGCCTTATCTTTATCTATATGCAGTTCCTCCTGCAGCAATAAAATAATTTCTTTCTCTGACTTTCCGAATCTGCGGCCAAGCTTTATAACTTCCTTCGTTTTTCCTACTATTTCGCCTTCTTCTTCGCCCTGTTTGCGAATTCTTTCTTCTCTCTCAAAGCTCTTCATATATGCAAGACCTACCTCTCCATCCCGCTTTACTGCAGTTACCATCCGGTGTAACTTTTTCAGGTTTTCGGTGGAAGCATTCTCTACAGATGAATGTTCCATGTAATGCAGTAGCTGTTTTAATTCCTCTGGTGGATTTCCTTCACTTCCTCTTGTATACAGGAATATCGTCTGCGCACCATCCTCATACTTTAATTCCGGCACTTCTACACAACAGTTCTTAATGGTATACACCATGCGGTTCAGTCCAAAAGGGTCATAAGTAGTGATAAAAATCACAACAACATTCCGAAGACTTCCATAGGTTTCACCCGATGGCAAATTTCCCGCATCAATTTTTGCATGATAAAAACGGACTCTTTTTGGCAATGCTGCCATCTCGCTCTTTCCATCATTTTGGTCCGGTTCTATATCAAAAATTTCGCCATTCTCTTCATCCAGATATACATCCAGCCGGATTCCGTGGGTTTCCATATTCTCTCCACAAAAGAAACGCTGCGGCACTACCGTAAGCTTTCCTATCTGCCGGTGCAGAATACACTCCAATATGTACCTTGCCGACTGTTCCCCATAAATTTTGTGGCTGGTCAGGCTGTTTACCAGAAAGTCATCCACCAGATTCAGTTCTTCTAAAGTTTTCATTTTTCCTCCTTTTCCCATAATGCAGTGAAAAGTAGGATTGCATATATCTCATATTTTCCTAAAACTCCGCCTATTCAATGCACTATGCGTTCATTAATTGTAATTAGAATTTAAAAGCATAGAATTCATTGAATTGATACTAGAAATTTAGACTGGCTCTCGCCATTCGAAAATCAGAATATATGCTTTGTGTTGATTGTAACAAATAAGCCCATTGAATACAAGTAAATTTTTCCCGGCAGACATAACCCAAAAAGCATAGCCTATAGCAGTCTTGTGGAAGAGCAGAATTGATTTGCTTGAACAAAAGAGAAAAAGACAGCCGCCCTGCCGGACTGCTGCCTCTTTTTCTTTATGTGCTTATACTTTTATTTCTTAATTTTATTCTGCTTTGTCATCTACTGTAACAGTGATTTTGTTCAGGTGCCAGATATCATCCACATATTCCTGAATGGTACGGTCAGATGAGAATTTTCCGGAAGCTGCAATATTTAAGATTGCTTTTCTAGCCCATTCTTTTTCATCTGCATATGCAGCATTAATCTTCTTCTGTGCTTCCACATAAGAACGGAAGTCTGCCAAAATAAAGTAAGTATCTGCATACTGTGTGCACTGTGTATTCAGCAGTGAGTTATAAAGGTCACGGAACAGTTCCGGATCATTTGGTGAATAGAATCCGTTGATTAACTGCATCAGAACTTTACGTACATCCTGGTCATTGTTGAAAATCTGCATTGGGTCGTAATCACGTTTCTGCTCATGCGCAATAACTTCATCAGAGCTCATACCAAAGATAAACATGTTTTCTTTGCCAACTTCTTCTGCCATCTCAACGTTTGCACCATCCATGGTTCCGATAGTAAGTGCTCCATTCAGCATGAACTTCATGTTACCGGTTCCGGATGCTTCCTTACTTGCGGTAGAAATCTGCTCGCTGACATCAGCTGCTGCAAAGATAATCTCTGCATTGGATACCTTGTAATCCTCGATAAATACAACCTTAATCTTTCCGTTGATGGACTTATCATTATTGATGACATCTGCAACAGAGTTGATTAATTTGATTGTAAGCTTTGCATTGCGGTAGCCTGCTGCTGCCTTTGCTCCGAAAATGAAGGTTCTTGGAATGAATTCCATATCCGGATGCTCTTTTAATTCATTGTAAAGATACATTACATGAAGAATATTTAAGAGCTGACGTTTGTACTCATGCAGACGTTTTACCTGTACATCAAAGATAGAACGAGGATTTACTTCAATTCCGTTGTGCTCTTCGATATAGGATGCAAGACGCAGCTTATTCTGATATTTGATATTTAAGAATTCCTGCTGAACCTTCTCATCATCTGCATAGAACTCTAATCTCTTGATGCGGGAAAGGTCTGTAATCCAGTCTTTTCCAACATATTTGGTTACCCAGTTTGCAAGCAGCGGGTCACCATGCATTAAAAAACGACGCTGTGTAATACCATTTGTCTTATTGTTAAATTTCTCCGGGAACATCTCGTAGAAATCTTTTAATTCCTGTTTCTTAAGGATTTCTGTATGAAGTGCAGCTACACCGTTTACAGAATATCCGGCACAGATTGCAAGATGAGCCATTTTTACCTGACCATCATATACAATTGCCATCTTCTCAACTTTGCGGTTATCTCCAGGATATTTCTGCTGAATTTCCATTACAAAACGACGGTTGATTTCTTCTACAATCTGGTAAATTCTAGGAAGCAGTCTTGAGAAAATCTCGATTGGCCATTTCTCCAATGCTTCTGCCATAATGGTATGGTTGGTATATGCACAACATTTTGTTGTAATATTCCATGCATCATCCCACTCTAATCCTTCTTCATCCAGTAAGATACGCATTAACTCGGCTACTGCTACGGTTGGATGGGTATCATTCATCTGGAATACTGCTTTTTCAGGAAGCATATGGATATCCGGATGATTCTTCTTAAATCTTGCAATTGCACGCTGTAAGCTGGCAGATACAAAGAAATACTGCTGTTTTAAACGAAGCTCTTTTCCTGCGATATGGTTATCATTTGGATAAAGGACTTCTACTAAGTTCTTTGCAAGGTTCTGCTGCTCGATTGCACGATGATAATCACCTTTATCAAAGGAATCTAACTCGAAGCATTCCATTGGCTCTGCATCCCAAATCATCAGGGTATTTACTACATTATTGTTATAGCCTACGATTGGCATATCATAAGGAATTGCTTTGACTGACTGGTAGCCTTCCTGTACAAATTTGGTTCTTCCATCTGCCTGTGCCTCTGCACGTACATATCCGCCGAATTTTACTTCGAAATTGTATTCCGGACGTTTTAATTCAAATGGATATCCATTCTGTAACCAGTTATCCGGCTCTTCTACCTGATAACCATTCTCTATTTTCTGACGGAACATTCCATAATGATAACGGATTCCACAACCATATGCCGGATATCCCAGAGTTGCTAAAGATTCCATAAAGCAGGCAGCAAGTCTTCCCAGACCACCGTTTCCAAGTGCCGGGTCCGGCTCCTGATCCTCTATGGCATTTAAGTTGATTCCCATTTCCTCTAAAGCTTCCTTAACTTCATTGTATACAGTTAAGTTAATCAGGTTATTGCCTAATGCACGACCCATTAAGAACTCCATAGACATGTAGTATACAATCTTTGGATCTGCTTTATCAAATTCCTGCTGGGTTGCAAGCCACTGGTCAATGATTACATCTTTTACAACGTAAGATACTGCCTGGAAAATTTCCTGCTCGCTTGCTTCATCCATCGTCTTACGATAGAGGTGTTTTACGTTCTCAACTACCTCTTTTTTGAAGGTTTCCTTTTCAAACATTTTGCTTTTCATAATGTTCTCCTTTTGTTTCGATTCCGGTGTTTTGGGTGCAAAAAGGGAGCAAGCCCCTGTCGGCCCCGCTCCCTTATCTTTATTTTGCTTATTTCTTTTCCACGCCAAGCACAACCGTTTCACCATTAATGTTCCATTCTTTCTGATATCCGCTCACCGTATCAGCCACAACGCTCTCAGCCAGAACTTCTTTTGCAATTTCTTCCCCGTATTTTGCGAAGATGTCTTTTACTTTCTGATCTGCCTTATAAGAAACAGTAATCTTATCCATTACTTCAAAGCCTGCTTCCTTACGCATTGTCTGGATTTTGCTGATTAACTCTCTTACCATTCCTTCCTCTAAAAGTTCTGGAGTAAGGTTGGTATCGAGAACTACGGTCACTTCATTATCACCTTCTGTCATGTAACCTTCCTGCTGTGTCATGGTGATAAGTAAATCCTCTTCATATAATACAACTTCGTCGCTTATACTGTCAAGTTTCAGTGCACCTGTGCTCTTAAGTTCTGCCATTGCCTTGTTGCCATCTAATTCTGCAAGTGCTTTCTGAATCTGACCTAAATATTTACCGAATTTCGGTCCTACTGTACGAAGCTGTGGTTTGAAGGTGTAGCTAGTATATGCACTGACATCCTCTGTAAATGCCACTTTCTTTACATTCAACTCGTCTTCAATAATCTCTGTAAAGTATTCGGACAGTTCAAATGGTGCTTTTACGAACATATTTCCAATCGGCTGACGGTTCTTGATGTTTGCAGTATTTCTGCAGGCACGACCCATAACAACGATTTTCAATACTTCATCCATATTTTTCTCTAATTCACCATCAATCCAGCTCTCATTTGCTACCGGATAGTCGCAAAGATGGATACTTTCCGGTGCACTCTTATCGATGCTGCGTACCAGATTCTGGTAAATTTCTTCTGTCATGAAAGGAATCATCGGTGCTGCCACCTTACATACAGTCACAAGTGCAGTATAAAGAGTCATATATGCATTAATCTTATCCTGCTCCATGCCCTTTGCCCAGAAACGCTCACGGCAGCGTCTTACATACCAGTTACTCATCTCATCTACAAACTCATCCAGTGCTCTTGCAGCTTCCGGAATACGATAATTGCCAAGATTATTATCTACGGTCTTAATCAGTGTATTGAGTTTAGAGAGAAGCCATTTATCCATAACGGAAAGTTTCTCATAATCAAGTGTATATTTGGTTGCATCGAATTCATCAATATTTGCATACAGTACGAAGAATGCATAAGTATTCCAAAGTGTTCCAAGGAATTTACGCTGTCCTTCCTGCACTGCTTTTCCATGGAAACGGTTTGGCAGCCATGGTGCAGAGTTGATATAGAAATACCAGCGGATTGCATCTGCTCCGTAAGTCTCTAATGCATCAAACGGATCTACAGCATTTCCTTTGGACTTACTCATCTTCTGTCCATTTTCGTCCTGTACATGTCCTAATACGATGACGTTTTCATATGGTGCTTTATTAAATAATAAGGTAGACTCTGCCATCAGGGAATAGAACCATCCACGGGTCTGGTCTACTGCCTCGGAAATAAACTGTGCAGGGAACTGCTGTTTAAAGAGGTCTTCATTTTCAAATGGATAATGATGCTGTGCAAATGGCATTGCTCCTGAGTCAAACCAGCAGTCAATTACTTCCGGTACACGATGCATTTCGCCGCCACAATCCGGGCACTTAAAGGTTACTGCATCAATGTATGGACGATGTAATTCTACTTTGGCATCATCCGGATTACCACTGCGCTCTGCTAATTCTGCACGGCTTCCGATACATTCCTGATGTCCGCAGGAGCACTCCCATACAGGAAGCGGAGTTCCCCAGTAACGGTTACGGGAAATACCCCAGTCCTGAATATTTTCAAGCCAGTCTCCAAAACGTCCTTTTCCGATAGATTCCGGAATCCAGTTTACTGTATTGTTATTGCGGATCAAATCCTCTTTTACAGCGGTCATCTTAATAAACCAGGATTCTCTTGCATAGTAAATCAGCGGAGTATCACAACGCCAGCAGTGTGGATATTCATGTTCAAATTTCGGTGCATCAAAGAGCAGTCCTTTTTCTTCCAGGTCTTTCAATACCATTGGATCGGCTTTCTTTACAAATACACCGGCATAAGGAGTCTCTTTGGTAAGTTCTCCTTTTCCGTCTACCAGCTGAACAAATGGAAGTTCGTATTTACGTCCAACCTGGGCATCGTCTTCACCAAATGCAGGTGCGATATGAACGATACCGGTACCATCTGTCATGGTTACATAAGTATCACAGGTTACATAGTAGCCTTTCTTTTGCTGTTTCTCACAGATTTCCTTTGCACAGTCAAATAATGGCTCATATTCCTTGTACTCTAATGATTTTCCAGGGAAAGTATCTAATACTTCATATGCTTTCACGCCATTTTCTTCATCTGCGAATTTGCCAAGCACCTTATCTAACAGTGCTTCTGCCATATAATAAGTATAGCCGTCAGCAGCTTTTACTTTACAATAAGTCTCGTCCGGATTTACACAAAGTGCAACGTTAGAAGGAAGTGTCCATGGAGTTGTGGTCCATGCCAGAAAATATGCATCTTCACCGATTACTTTGAATCTTACGATTGCAGAACGTTCTTTTACAGTCTTATATCCCTGTGCTACTTCCTGGGAAGAAAGCGGAGTTCCACATCTTGGGCAGTAAGGAACAATCTTAAAGCCTTTGTATAAAAGCTTCTTATCCCAGATTTTCTTAAGAGCCCACCACTCAGATTCGATGAAATTATCATCATAGGTTACATATGGGTTATCCATATCAGCCCAGAATCCAACGGTTCCTGAGAAATCTTCCCACATTCCTTTGTATTTCCATACAGATTCTTTACATTTCTTGATGAATGGCTCCATACCATATTCTTCAATCTGCTCTTTTCCGTTTAAGCCTAAAAGCTTTTCTACTTCCAGCTCTACCGGAAGTCCGTGGGTATCCCATCCGGCCTTACGTGGTACATATTTGCCCTTCATGGTCTGGTATCTCGGAATCATATCCTTGATAACACGGGTTAATACGTGACCGATATGTGGCTTACCATTTGCAGTTGGCGGTCCATCATAGAAAGTATAGGTCTCGCCTTCTTTCCGGTTCTCCATACTTTTCTTAAAAATGTCATTTTCTTTCCAGAATTCTACGGTCTGTTTTTCTCTGTCCACAAAATTCAGATTTGGGGAAACTTTTTCGTACATGTTAGTCCTCCTTATAATTTCAGTTTCGCGCTATTCGCGTAAAAAAGGCGCCGTCCTGTAATAAGGACGCGCGCCTGTCGTTTCTAACCACCTTGTTACAACATACTTGAAGCTTTCTGCTTCGCATATACGTTCCCGTAACGGGGGAAATCCGTCAGTTTCTACTAACGCTTCTTTGCCTGTTCGAACTGCAACTTGGAAGTGATTTTCATTTTCCATTTACTCATACCGGTTTCCACCTGCTCCGGCTCTCTTTGACTTTCCATGGAAAACTACTCTCTTCGTCATCGTCTTTTCATATTCTTAATAAGTATAGAACCTGTATTTTTAAATGTCAATTCCTATTTTCAATTTTTCTATATCTACAGATGCTGCCACCGGGGGCTTCTTGCAAATTTCTGGCAGCTTCTTACAAATACTGAGCAGCACAAAACGAAGCGGCATCCTTTCGGATACCGCCTCTGCTTTACATAAGAAACTCACAAAACGTGTTTCTTATATTTTTGTTTACAATCTTTCTCTTACAGGATTCTCTTAATCCATCCTTCCGGAGCTTCAATACGTCCCATCTGGATTCCGGTCAGAGTATCATAAAGTTTCTTGGTTACAGGTCCCATTTCTTCCATTCCACTTGGGATTAAGATTTCTTTGCCATGGTCAACAATCTTTCCGATTGGGGAAATAACTGCTGCTGTTCCACAAAGTCCTGCCTCTGCGAAGTCTTTTACTTCATCGAAGTATACTTCTCTGTGTTCTACTTCCATTCCAAGATAATGTTCTGCAACATATACCAGTGAACGACGTGTAATAGATGGCAGAATAGAATCTGACTTCGGTGTAACCAGTTTATTATCCTTGGTAACGAAGATGAAGTTTGCTCCACCTGTCTCTTCTACCTTGGTTCTTGTCTTAGGGTCTAAGTACATATTCTCATCAAATCCGTCTGCATGTGCAGTTACGATTGCATGAAGACTCATTGCGTAGTTCAGACCAGCTTTAATATTACCGGTTCCGCAAGGTGCTGCACGGTCATAATCACTGACACGGATCGTAATTGGCTTTGCGCCACCCTTGAAATATGGTCCTACTGGTGTACAGAACATACGGAACTGATATTCATCAGCCGGTTTTACACCAATTACAGGATTTGTTCCCATCATGTATGGTCTGATGTAAAGTGTTGCACCGGAACCATATGGTGGAACATATGCTGCATTTGCTTCTACTACCTTCTGTACTGCATCTACAAAACGCTCTTCCGGGAATACCGGCATTTCCAGTCTGCGTGCAGAATCTGCAAGACGGCTTGCATTTAAGTCAGGTCGGAAAGTAACGATATGTCCATCCTCTGTTGTATATGCTTTCAATCCTTCAAATACAGTCTGTGCATACTGGAATACGCCCGCACATTCATTCAATACAATATTTGCATCATCGGTTAAAGTTCCTTCATCCCATGCTCCGTTTTTGAAATTTGATACATATCTCTTATCGGTCTTTACATAACCGAATCCAAGATTGGACCAGTCTAAGTCCTTCTTTTCCATAATAACATCCTCCATTCATTTGTCGCAAATAGATGTTATAACCTGGTGTTATAGCTTTCTATTGTTCTATGTTTTTTCATTATTTTAGTCCTATAAAAGCTATTTGTCTAGTATTTTTTTCTAGGAATACATAATTTTCTCGCTGCCAAACATTTTTGCCAGTACCGTTGATAAAATACCGGTATAAATAAGGTTGCTCACAAGACATGCCACAATATTTATTCCACTATAGGAGAAATCAAAAATTCCGGTCATACTCTGTACACTGTTATAGAACGGAATCAGATACCAGTAGAATTCCTTCGGTGCTCCGCTTCCAAGCATGGATGTAATTGAAATTACCATTACTACAACCATCAATGGCATAATCATGGAACCGGCTTCCTTTACTGTCTTTGCAAATGCTGAAATTACAGCTAATGCACCAACCAGTACCAGTACCGTTGTAAGAATTACCATTAATAAAAGTACATAATCTGTCACACTGTACACACTTGCATCCATTGCTTCTGATTCTGCTCCCATTAATTTTGGAAGAGATAACATGGTACCCACAAAACTGGAAATTCCACTCAAAAGTCCGATAATACCAAGGCTGATGATTTTTCCCATGGCAAGCTGCCCACGTTTCATCGGTGTTACTAATAAGGTAGCAATGGTTCCTCTTTCCTTCTCACCTGCAATAGATTCCGGTGCAATTGCCATACATCCTGAGAAGAGGAATATCATAAGCAGCATTGGAAGCATCATGGAGAAAATCTGTCCTGTGCTGTCTTCTTTGCTGGCAAGGTCATATTCTGTGTCACCGCTGTTAACATCAAATTTGTTTGCCATAGAGGACTCATAACCATCTAATACAGAAGCCATAATCTGGTAACATGCTGTTGATTCGGTATTTGCAGAATTATAATATAAGGCTACCTGCGGAGCCGGTGTAGTTGCTGTCATGCTGTCATATGCCTGCACATCCGCTTCAAAATTCTCTGGAAATACCATCAGAAGTTCTGCATCTTTATCGGTTACTGCCTGCTTCATATCATCTTTGCTGACACCATCTCTGTCTAAATATTCTACGTTGATGTCACTGTCTTTTATCATTGAGGAAACCGTGGAAGGCATATTTTCTGCATAAATACGGTAAGTATAATCCTCATCTGCCTCAAATTTGGAGGTCAGTCCACTGCCCATGAAGCTGTACATGATATAAATCAATAAGCCCGGCATTAAAATAGTCGTAAATACCATTCTCTTATCCCCAAAGAAGCGGGCAAGTTCTTTCTTTATAATTGTCATAAGATTGTTTCTCATTCTGCTTCACCTACCGTTTCTTCATAAATTTCAAAGAATCTGTCTTCTAATGATTTGCCATTCTTCACTGCCTCTAATGTATCACAGATAATCATTTCTCCCTTGATGATAATTCCAACTCTGTCACAGATTTTCTCAATCAGGCTGAAAATATGCGTAGAAACGATAATACTCTTTCCTTCTTTCTTAAGTTCTAAAAGGAAATCCGTTACTACTTTGGCTGTCAGAACATCAAGTCCGTTGGTCGGTTCGTCAAAAATAATGATTTCCGGGTCATGTACTAAGGAAATTACCAGAGAAACCTTCTGCTTCATACCGGTAGACATATCCTTTACCTTAACTTCCGCAAACTGTGTAATACCAAAGCGGTCAAAAAGTCTCTTCTTTCTCTCATCCCTGACTGCCGGCTCTACTCCATACAAATCAGAAAAGAAATTATATAAATAATTCGGTGTAAAAAAGCCCTCTAATTTCAGTTCACTGGTCAGAAATCCAATCTTGCCACGTACCTCTTCCGGTGCGTTTACGATACTGCTGCCATCTAAAATAGCATCTCCGGAATCCGGTTTAATCAGTGTTGCTAACATACGAAGTGTTGTTGTCTTTCCTGCTCCGTTTGGTCCAAGCAGTCCAAACACTTCTCCACGATAAGAAGTAAATGATAAATCATGCACTGCAATTCGCTTCTTCTCATTGGTTTTCTCAATCTTTTGCTGTTTCTGGGATAATGTAAAGGTCTTATTGAGACCATTTACCTTCATAATCTCCTCCATAACTTCTCCTTTCAGTTATTGTCTTAATTGTACTATTGTATTATTACACTTGTGCATCTGCGCGTCAAGCACTATTTTTTAACAGTGCTCAGCGCTTTCCTCTTACTTTCCGGTATTTACCGGTAAATGAAGCAAAAAGCACAAGATACATGATCATAACAATTCCCATCAATGCTGCGTCAAAATACTCTCTGCAATACAGAGTTCTTATAAAGCCCGGCAGAAGCAGGCACAGGAATATAATAAGCAGCAAAATAATTCTTCTACGGAAAACGCGCCTTAACATTTCAAGTTTTGATTCATCATCACAGAAAATTTCATCTTCACCATCTGCCTCTGCCGCTGCTTTTCTGAAGTAACTATACCCCACATAATCCTGTAGATATTCCCAGCCACAGTCTTCAAACATTTTCGTATATTCTGACTTATGCCGGATACCTTCCCGGTTATAGTCCAGCCGGTAAATCACATCCTCCGGTTCACATTTTTCAAAATGATACATACAAAAACCGGAGACTTTCTTAAGCTTCCAGCCATCCTTGTGCATGCTGCGAAGATATTCTTCCTCTTTCTCATGATTTACTATGGTAAAATACTTAAATACCGTCTTTGTCTCCATTATATTTCCTCCTGTGCAATCCGGTACAACCGCTCAATCCGTTTCAATTCCAGTTGCAATACCTCTAAACCCAGGTCTGTAATCTGATAGATTTTACGTTTATCTTCTTCCCGGATAAACTGGATCAGACCGTCCTTTTCCATCTTCGACAGGCTGCCATACATGGTTCCAGGTGCCAGCCGGATTGCTCCCTCTGTCAGCCTCTCCACTGTCTGAACAATTCCATAACCATGATTCGGCTTCTTCAAACACAGCAGAATATAAAATGCTGTTTCCGTCATTGGAACATAAACCTTCTTAATATGCTGGTTCATGCGTTTCCTCCTTATACTCCTTACTGCGATATATCGCACTGCTATATACTATATCGTACTTCGATATAGTTGTCAACTATAACTACGAGAAACACGCTTTGCGAGTTTCTCGAGTTATCGCGCCTGCGGCGGTCGCTTGCGACATCTACCTTATACGCCGCAGTGCGCATCCTCGCGGAGCGTTTTTTACTTTACAGGAAAGCAATTTCCTGTAAAGTAAAAAAGCACTGAACAGATTTCTCCATTCAATGCTTCTTATGTTCTTCTTAAAAATTTTCGTAATTATGCTGCAGATAATCCTCTAAGTCCTGATAGTCCTCCGGTGCTTTCATCTCACCATCAAACTGATATTCATAACGTCTTAAGAAATCATCCGGTCCACTGACCCGGCCTGCTGCATGGATAATCAATATCCAGTAAGTCACAAATGCAAGTATGCCAACTACAGCCGTTATAATACCTGCAACTGCCATTCCGGATTTCTGTTTTCGCTTCACCAGATGTATAATTCCAAAAACAATTGCCAGAATTGCAGTTATAATATTAATTCCGGTACAAAACAAAACCAAAGATACCAACCCCAGTATCATGGATGCAACTGCAAAACCATTTCCCGGCTCCTTCTTACGATTGTCCGCCGGGCGCTGATACTGTGGATTCTGATTATAATTCAGCGGATACGGATTCCCATACTGCGGATTCTGGTTATAATTCGGTGGATATGGATTCCCGTACTGCTGATTTCTGTTATCTGGATACATTCTGCTTCACCAATTCCTTTTAATAATAGCTATATGCCCAGGAACTTAAAGATACTGCACCAACAATGTACAGGATAAGTACCAGTACAAGAAGGGCAATGGTAATAATACTGCAGACAATACCTGCTGTTGCCATTGGTGAATGCTCATTGTTCTTATTATAAAGAATACCAAGGATTAATCCAACAACAGCGCATGGAAGTCCGACAATCCAGAAACAGATTGCTGGAATAGATACAATTCCCAGTACCATAGATGCAATTGCCATTCCTTTTCCGGAAGAAGTGGTCTGGTTATAGCTGTACTGTGTCTGATCATAGCTGCCATATGCCTGCTGCTGTGGCTGCTGGTAAGTTCCATATCCCTGCTGGGACTGGTCGTAACCATAATTCTGCTGTGCATAC
>JBNMJI010000004.1:0-30055 GCA_050873725.1 Roseburia sp. | reverse complement strand
TTTGCGGTGGGAAATGCACCGACGGCGTTAATCGAGCTTCACAAAATGATAACAGAGGGACACTATCAGCCGGCATTTATTATCGGAGTTCCGGTAGGATTTGTAAATGTAGTTCCGGCGAAAGAACTGATTATGGAAACAGAAGTGCCTTATATCATTAACCGGGGCAGAAAGGGCGGAAGCAATGTTGCCGCAGCTATCTGCAATGCAATCTTATATCAGTTAAGACGTTAGAAACAAATTTCTATTTATCACAGATAGAATGAAAGACAGTCAGGATAAGGACAGTCAGAGTAAAATCAGGGGGAAAGAAAAATGCAATACGGGTTTACCTCCGGAAGCTGTGCCACAGCCGCAGCAAAGGCAGCAGTCTATATGCTGCTGAGTGGAAGAAGAAAAACAGAGATTACCATTGAGACACCAAAGGGAATTCCCTACCATGCAAAGGTGGAGCATATTAAAATTCAGGAAACAGAAGTTTCCTGTGCGGTACAAAAGGACGGCGGGGATGACCCGGATGTAACAACGGGAGCATGGATTTATGCTACGGTGAGCATTTGTGAAGAAAATAACAATCAGATAGAAATAGATGGCGGTATCGGAGTCGGAAGAGTTACACGGCCGGGATTAGACCAGCCGGTAGGAAATGCCGCAATTAATACGGTACCACGACAGATGATTACAAAAGAAGTATCAGAGGTCTGTCATTTATTTGATTTTCAGGGCGGAATTAAAGTCGTAATTTCGGTGCCGGAAGGAGAACATCTTGCAGCGCAGACCTTTAATCCGAGACTTGGAATAAAGGGTGGAATCTCGATACTTGGAACCAGCGGCATTGTGGAGCCTATGAGTGATAAAGCATTGTTAGATACTATAGCAGTGGAACTGAAGCAGAAACGGGCTGAAGGTCATTCCATCGTTGCCATATCACCGGGCAACTATGGATTGGAATTTATGAAGCGGACCTATGGTTATGATTTGGAGCGCAGTGTAAAATGCAGTAACTTTATCGGACAGACCATTGACATGGTAAAAGAACTTGGATTTTCCAAAATGCTCTTAACGGGACATATCGGAAAGCTGATAAAGGTATCCGGAGGCATTATGAATACCCATTCCAAAGAGGCAGACTGCCGGATGGAGCTTCTGGCGGCGGCAGCAATCCGGGCAGGCGCAGAAGTGACACTGCTTCGGGAGATATTAGACTGCATTGGAACCGAGGATGCCATAGACCGGATTAAAAAAGCCGGACTTTTAGAGCCAGCCATGGAACATGTCATGGAAAAAATTAAAGACCATCTAATGCATCGTGCCGGAGATGGACTTGAAATAGAATGTATGGTTTATAGTAATGATATCGGACTCTTGGGAGTAACGCCGGGGGCGGAGTCATTATTAAAAGAACTGTTGGAGGAAAAGGAATGATTCATTTTGTTGGAGCAGGGTGCGGAGCACCGGATTTGATTACCGTAAGAGGAATGCATCTTTTAGAAAAAGCGGATATGATTATCTATGCCGGTTCACTGGTAAATCCCGAGCTTTTAGACTATGCCAAAGCAGACTGTCAGGTATATAACAGTGCAGTGATGACATTGGAAGAAGTCCTTGCAGTTATGGTGGAGGCAGAGCAGGAAGGAAAAGATGTGGTGCGGCTGCATACCGGAGAACCAAGCATATATGGAGCGGTGCAGGAGCAGATGCAGGAGCTGGATGTAAGAAAGATAGCCTATGATTCCACACCGGGAGTAAGTGCCTGCTTCGGAGCAGCGGCAGCCATGAATCTGGAATATACCCTGCCGGATATTTCCCAGTCCCTTATCATTACCAGAATGGAAGGGCGGACTGCAGTTCCGGAGAAGGAAAGCATCGAGGCATTTGCGGCTCATCAGTGTTCCATGGCAATCTATTTAAGCACCGGAATGTTGGAAAAGTTATCCGAACGTCTGATAAAAGGCGGCTATTCGAAAGATACCACTGCGGCACTGGCTTATAAGGTAAGCTGGCCGGAGGAAGAAATATATATCTGCACCATAGAAACATTGGCACAGACAGCGGCAGAACATGGAATTACCAAAACTGCACTGGTTCTCGTTGGAGATGTCATTAACAAGAGCGGGTACAGCAAATCCAGACTGTATGCAGAAGATTTCTCCACAGAGTTCCGGGCAGCAAAAAAATCATAAGAAGGCGGAAAGAAAATGCAGTCATTGACATTGAGTGTCATCAGCTTTACGGAAAAGGGAGAGGAGCTTGCCGGAAAGATAAAAGAACTTTCCAAAGAACAGCAGCTTCCCTATGAAATTCATACATATAGTGGCAGGAATCAGGCAGGAAATCTGAACGCATGGACAAAGGAGCAGTTCTCTTTCAGAAATGCCATTCTTTTTATCGGAGCATGTGGAATTGCAGTGCGGACAATTGCCCCATTTCTTAAGGACAAGCTGACAGACAGTCCGGTGCTGGTAGTGGATGAGGCAGGCAATTATATCATTCCTCTATTATCCGGTCATGTAGGAGGCGCAAATGAGATAGCGCTGCAGCTGGCGGAGTTAATAGGTGCAGTTCCGATAATTACCACAGCAACCGATATCAATGATGCCTTTGCCATAGATGTATTTGCAAAAAAGCATGACCTATCCATTGATCAGAAAGAAGGCATTAAGAAGGTTTCTGCAAAGGTGCTGGAGAAAAAGAAGCTTTCCATGGCAATCGCTCCGGAATATGCCGCCAAAGTGGATGTGGCAATCGGCACACCGGAAGCCGGACAGAAGCCGGAGGCATTATTGACCTTAATCCCCAAAGAATATATTCTTGGAATCGGATGCAGAAGGAATAAAGAAGAGCAGGAGCTTAAGGCATTTGCAGAAAGCTGTTTAAAGGAAGCTGGAGTAGACTGGAAACAGATACGGGCAATTGCTTCAATAGATAAAAAAAAGGATGAAAAAGCAATTCTAAAACTTGCGGCAGAACATGGCATTCCATTTCTTGTCTTTGATGCAGAGACCTTAAGCCGGGTGCCGGGTACCTTTGATGCATCGGCATTCGTGGCAAGTCAGGTGGGCGTAGACAATGTCTGCGAGCGGGCAGCCATAGCAGCCTGCCGGGACAACGGAAGGCTGGTGCTTAAGAAAAGAGCGGAAAATGGAATGACACTTGCAATAGCAAAAGAAGATTGGAGACTGACTTTATATGAAGAATAAAATATGGATTGTTGGAATGGGACCGGGAAATGAAGAAATGATGACAGGCAGAGCCATCGAAGTATTAGAACAGGTGGATGTAATCATCGGATATACCGTATATCTTGATTTGTTGGGAGAACGTTTCCGGAATAAGGAATTTCTCTCTACACCGATGCGGCAGGAAGAAAAACGCTGCAGAATGTGTTTTGAAGAAGCGGAAAAAGGCAAAAGTGTGGCAATGGTATGCAGCGGCGATGCCGGTGTCTATGGAATGGCATCACTGATGTATGAGATTGGAAAAGAATATCCGACGATTTCACTGGAAGTGATACCGGGAATTACTGCAGCCAACAGCGGGGCAGCGGTTCTTGGAGCACCATTAAATCATGACTACTGTGTTATCAGTCTCAGTGACCTTATGACGCCATGGGAGTTAATCGAAAAGAGACTCATTATGGCGGCACGGGGAGATTTTGCTATTGCACTTTATAATCCGTCCAGCCGGAAACGTGCAGACTATTTAGAAAGAGCATGTAAGATTCTGCTTCAGGAGATAGAACCGGAGCGCGCATGCGGTTATGTGGAAAATATCGGAAGAGACGGGGAAAGCACAGTTACCTGTACCTTAGAAGAATTGCAGAATAAAACAGTAAATATGTTTACGACCGTTTTTATTGGAAATTCCAGAACCAGAATTCAGGATGGAAAATTAATCACACCAAGAGGCTATAAGATAGAACAATGAAAAAAATAATTATTTTTTCAGGGACAACAGAAGGAAGAAAATTATCGGAACTGATGGCGGCAGCAGGCATAGCACACACGGTATCGGTAGCAACCGATTATGGCAAGCTGGTCATGAAGGAACATCCGAAGGTGAAGATTCAGGAAGGACGTCTTTCCAAAGAAGCAATGTCAGAATTTCTAAGAAAAGAATCCTTTGACTTTGTAATCGATGCCACCCATCCTTATGCGGTGGAAGTGACCAGAACCATAAAGAGCTGCGTTGCCGGGATGAAAGCGGATGGACTTAAGGTCAGTTACTTACGGCTGAAGCGGAGCATCCATGCGGCAGAAGAAGCAGGACTTCGTTTTTTTGATAGCAATGAAGCCTGTGCAGAAGCATTAAAGGAAATCAAGGGAAACATTCTTCTTACCACAGGAAGCAAGGAACTTTCCGTATATACCGCGTCCGAAGAAGTAAAAAAACGTCTTTATGTCCGGGTACTGCCGGGCATGGAAAGCCTTGAAATCTGCCGGAGAGAAGGAATTCTGCCACAGCAGATTCTGGCACTGCAGGGACCTTTTTCCGAAGAATTGAATGATGCGCTGATACATCAGTATGAGATAAAATGTATGGTAACAAAGCAGGGCGGCGTTACCGGCGGCTTTTTAGAGAAAAAAGAAGCGGCTTTAAAAAATCATATCCCGCTTTTTGTTATCCGCCGGGAAGCAGCAGAGGAAGAAGACGGACTTTCCTTTGATGCAGTCTGTGAGAAAATAGAAGCATTAACAGGAGTAAACCTTTCCATGAGACCGGCGGAACTTACGATTACGCTGGCAGGAATCGGACCGGGGGATGCGGATATGATGACCGTCCGGTTAAAGGAAGCATTGGCAGAGGCGGACCTTGTATTAGGCGCGAAACGCCTGATAGAGGCAGTGACACCGAAGCTTGAGAAAGAGGCACTATATCTGCCGGATAAAATTCTCAGCTGGCTTGAGGAAAAGAGCAGACAGTATGCAGTGCATGAAAAACTGAAAGTAGTCATCCTTTTTTCCGGGGATATTGGCTTTTACAGCGGCTGGGGTAAGGTAAAAATGTGTCTGGAAGAAGCACTGCAAAAGGGCGTACTTCATGGAACCATGCAAAGCATTCCCGGCATTTCTTCCATTCAGATGATGGCAGCAGCCTGTGGCGTAAGCTGGGAAAATGCCGGAATTTACAGTATTCATGGAAAAACAGCCACGGATGGCTGGCAGTCAGAAGTGCTGCGCAGGCTGCAGGAGAATGGACGGCTGTTTCTTTTGGTATCCGGAGCAAAAGATATCCGGAAATTAGGAGCACTTTTTTCGGATAAAGAGGATTGCAGAATTACAGTGGGATACCAGTTATCTTATCCGCAGCAGAAGCTGATGGTGCTTACGCCGGAAGCGTGCAAAGAGACAGAACAGGAAGGATTGTATGTTGTCATGATAGAGCAGGAAGAACAGAAAGCGAATGAAGAATGTGCGGAGCAGGGAAAGCGCAGAGAAAAGGAAGCACAGGAAGAGCCAGCAACTTTGTCACCGGGAATCCCGGATGAAGCATTTATTCGTGGAAAAGTTCCGATGACCAAAGGAGAAGTGCGTCAGGTCAGCCTTTGCAGGCTGCGGCTTCAGGAAAATTCGGTACTTTATGATATTGGAAGCGGAACGGGTTCCATTGCCGTAGAAGCAGCACATTTATCCAAAGGAATCAAGGTCTATGCCATTGAAAAGAAGGAAGAAGCAGTAGCACTTCTGGCACAGAATAAAGAGAAGTTTCAGGTATCGAATATGGAAATTGTCCAGGGAACGGCACCAGAGGCACTCAATGGACTTGAAGAGCCAACTCATGTTTTCATCGGGGGAAGCGGTGGACACCTGATGGAAATTTTAGAGGTACTGGCAGCGAAAAAGAAGAGAATAAGAGTTGTCATGAATGCCATAAGCCTTGAGACGGTGGCAGAATTCAAGCAGGTGAAAGAGCGGTTTTCGGTCTGCAATTTTGAAATGATTCAGATGCAGGTCAGCCGTTATCATGAGCTTGGTTCTTATTATATGCCAAAGGCAGAAAATCCGGTTATGATATGTTCCTTTGATTTGCAGGGAGGAGAAGCGGATGCAGAAGCGTAAAGGAGTAGTTCTTGCAGCACCAAAAAGCGGCAGTGGAAAGACACTGATTACTTGTGCATTAATCGAAGCCTTAAAAGAAGCAGGAGTCAATGTCTGCACATTTAAATGCGGACCGGATTATATAGACCCGATGTTCCACCGTACGATTTTAGGCGTGCCGGGCGGAAATCTGGATACATATTTTACCGGCGAAGCAAAGACAAAAGAGCTTTTTATAGAAGAGACACCGGAAGATGCATTTGCGGTAGTAGAAGGTGTCATGGGACTTTATGACGGGCTTGGCGGAATTTTAGAAGAAGGTTCCACCTATCATCTGGCAAAGTCTGTTTCCCTGCCGGTGATTCTGGTAATTGATGCACATGGCATGGGAAGAACGATACTTCCGCTGATACAGGGGCTTTTATCTTATGACAGAGCCGGAATCATAAAGGGCGTGATACTAAACCGGGTAACTAAAATGTTCTATGCTTCCTTAAAGGAGCTAATCGAAAGCGAATTATCCATAGAAGTGCTGGGCTATTTTACGGAACAGAAAGAACTTCATCTGGAGAGTCGCCACTTAGGATTAAAACTCCCGGAAGAAAAGCGTGATTTAAAAGAACAGGTATGCCGCGGGGCAGCCAGCTTAAAAGAAACAGTATCTTTAGAGCGGATTTTAACGATTGGGGGAGCCGAAGAAAAGGATGCAGCATCCCAAAGAGACGATGATAACAAAGATAAAGTGACATATCAGAGAGCAGATATCTATGAAAATGATATGGTATTCCAGAGAACCGATCCCAAAGAAAATGATAGCCACGAAAAGAAGCTCCGCCTTGCCATTGCAAAAGATGAGGCATTCTGTTTCTATTATCAGGAGAACCTGAAACTGCTTTCCAAAATGGGTTTTGAGCTGGTACCGTTTTCACCCTTGCATGATAAGGAACTGCCGGAGCATATCAGCGGACTGCTGTTAGGCGGCGGATATCCGGAACTTTTTGCAAAGGAATTATCCGAAAATGACAGCATGAAAACAGCCATCCGGGAAGCCATTCAGAGCGGACTTCCGTCACTGGCAGAATGCGGAGGTTTTCTTTATCTTCACAAATCACTGAAGGATATGGAAGGCAGACAATATTCCATGGCAGGCGTAATTGATGCGGATGCAGATTACCGGGGAAAGCTGGTGCGCTTTGGCTATGTGGAACTTACCGAGAAAGAAAGTCATTTTCTGCCGGAAAAAGAAGGAATCCGGGGACACGAATTCCATTATTTTGACAGTACGGAAAACGGAACGGACTGTGTTGCAAAGAAGCCCACCGGAAACAGAAGCTGGGAGTGTGTCTGGGAAGGAGAAAATCACTGGTGGGGATTTCCTCATCTTTATTATCCGTCCAATCCGTCTTTTGTGGAGCATTTTTATCAGCAGGCAGGATTGTATCAACAATCGAAATTGAAGTAAAAAGATAGATTAAAGCAAAAAAGAGAAATTGAAGTAAAAGATAAATTGAAATAAAAGACAATTTAAAATAAGAGGAAGACAGATGCAGAAAGAAAAAGCGCAGAGTGGAATTTTATATGGAATCGGAGTAGGACCGGGGGATCCGGAGCTTTTGACTCATAAAGCGGTTCAGGTGATAGAAAGCTGCGATATCATAGTGGTGCCATCCGAACCGATAGAAGAGTGTAATGCCTTTCAGATTGTAGAAAAACTGGTGCCGGACATCCGGAAACATCAGCTTTTGGCATGGAATTTTCCCATGACCAAAGATGAGAAAAAGTTAGAAGAAGCCCATGATAAGATATGTGAAAACATAGAAGCATATCTTGCAAAAGGAGAAAAGGTTGCCTTTTTAACGCTGGGGGATCCGGCAATTTATTCCACCTATACTTACCTTGCACAGAAAATCGAAGCCCGTGGAGGTCATACGGAAATGGTCAGCGGCGTGCCGTCTTTTTGCGCGGTGGCAGCAAGACTTGGCATTTCGCTGGGAGAAAAGGAAGAGCAGATTCATATTATTCCCGGTTCCTATGATATAGAAGAATCCAGACAATTTTCCGGCACCAGAATTTATATGAAGTCCGGAAGGAAGTTAAAGCAGTTAAAGGAAATGCTGCAAAAAGAAAGCACTATCCGTCCGGTAGAAGTGTATAGCGTTTCCGATTGTGGAAAAGAGGAAGAAAAAGTTTACTTAGGCGTGGATAACATACCGGAAAGCAGCGGATATTTTACCATCGTGATTGTAAAGACCAAAGATGAGCCGGTGCATAACAGCAGCCGCTTTTTCGAGAATCGTGCATGTGCATATTATCCCTGCCATAAGGGCATTGAGCATATCAACTGTATGTTCTGCTACTGCCCGATGTATGAAATGGAGCAGTGCCCGGGAACGCCGGAGTACAAAGAGGTAAATGGCAGAAAACTTAAGATTTGTACCAACTGTACTTATCCCCATCAGGCAGAACATTATGATGCCATTATGAAGGTGCTGACCCACCGGTTGAAAGGCTAGAGGGCTTTTTAAGGGAGAATTTTGTTGAAACAGGGCGAACTATGGCTTGTGAAAAAATAATAAGTGTGTTAGTATAGTAGCGATTTCATAGAAAGATAACCGGTGCCTGCAATGAAATACATATGCAGGGTAAAAGGGAAACAGGTGTAAATCCTGTACGAACTCGTCACTGTAAGAAGGGAGTTCCGTAGTCAGGCTTTTGAAAGCACCACTGATGCACAGACATTGGGAAGGTGATTACGGAGCGTTAATCTTTGAGTCAGGAAACCTGCCGCTTATCTGGTACGGGAAGAGATTCCGGGTCACGAGTAATTGGCTGTACTGCTTCGTAATAAGGGAAATCCGAAAAGCGTATTTCTCGTAGTTCGTATGTCATTTACTTCGTTCATAGCAATATGGAACGGAGTTTTTTCATGTGTAAATGAAACCAGAACATGAGAAAAAGGAGAAAAATATGAAAAAGAAAACATTGACTGTATTTCTTGCACTGGCTATGGCAGCAACTGCATTCACAGGATGTGGCGACAAGAAAACAGAAACAACTGATGTAACAGAAGCTGTTTCAACAGAATCGGAACAGGATGATCAGGCAAAAGCAGATGAGGTAGCAGCATTGATCGATGCAATTTATGTACAGGAAAGAACCGATGAGACAGATGCACAGTGCAAGGCAGCAAAAGAAGCATGGGATGCACTGACAGATGCTCAGAAAGAACTGGTATCCGGAGAAAATGCAGACCCGGATTACTTTGGCAGAGATACCGGAGATGCATCAAAAGATGATCCTTTAAACCAGGATGACATCGGAGAGAATGAGCTTTTAGTAGTAAGTTTTGGTACCTCCTTTAATGACAGCCGTGCAACAGATATCGGCGGCATTGAAAAAGCATTACAGGAAGCAAATCCTGACTGGTCTGTAAGAAGAGCATTTACAGCACAGATTATCATTAACCATGTGCAGGCTCGTGATGATGAGAAAATCGACAACATGGATCAGGCATTAGAGCGTGCCGTAGACAATGGTGTTAAGAACCTTGTGGTACAGCCAACCCACTTAATGCATGGTGCAGAATATGATGAGCTGGTAGAAGCGGTTGAAAAATATGAGGATAAATTCGAAACAGTTCGTATCGCAGAACCTCTGTTAGGCGAAGTTGGAAGCGACGCAACTGTAATCAACGAAGATAAAGCTGTTGTTGCAGAAGCAATTACAGCAGAAGCAGTTAAACGTGCAGGATATGGCAGCATGGATGCTGCAGCAGAAGACGGAACAGCATTTGTATTTATGGGACATGGTACTTCTCATACAGCAAATGTAACTTACGATCAGATGCAGACTCAGTTAGAAAAACTGAATTATAAGAATGCATTCGTTGGAACCGTAGAAGGTGAACCGGAAGATACTGCATGTGAAGCAGTTATTGAAAAAGTAAAAGAAGCAGGATACAAAAAAGTAATCCTTCGTCCGTTAATGGTTGTTGCAGGAGACCATGCAAACAACGATATGGCTGGAGATGATGAAGATTCCTGGAAGAGCCAGTTTGAAGCATCCAAAGCATTTGACAGTGTAGATACACAGATTGAAGGTCTTGGAAGAATCGAAGCAGTTCAGGATATTTATGTAGCACATACAAAGGCTGCTTTAGAGGCAGAGCCACTTGCAACAGCAGGTGGTTCCAACTCCGCTGCAACCTTAGAGGATGGAACTTATACCGTAGATTTCAATACAGACAGCTCAATGTTTCATGTAAATGAAGCAAAAGAAGGCAAGGCAGAGCTTACGGTAAAAGATGGAAAAATGACTGCACATATTACACTTACATCTAAGAACATTGTAAATTTATTCTTAGGAACAGCAGCAGATGCACAGAAAGATGGAGCAGAACTTCTTGAGCCGACCACAGATACGGTAGAATACAGTGATGGAACCAGCGAAGAAGTATATGGCTTTGATGTTCCGGTTCCGGCAGTAGATGAAGACTTTGACCTTGCATTAATCGGAACAAAGGGAAAATGGTACGACCACAAAGTATCTGTTTCTAATCCTGAAAAAAAAAATTAGCTGATGGCTCATATGAGGCAGAAGTAACTTTAGAGGGCGGAACCGGAAGAGCAACGGTGGATTCACCGGCAAAGGTTACCGTAAAGGATGGAAAAATTACTGCAACCGTTGTATGGAGCAGTCCAAACTATGACTACATGTTAGTAGACGGAACGAAGTATCTCAATGAGAACAAGGGCGGAAATTCCACCTTTACGATTCCGGTATCCGATTTTGACTGTGACATTGCGGTGGTGGGCGATACTACTGCAATGAGCACACCTCATGAAATCGAATATACATTGAATTTTAAACTGGTAAAATAAAATGCAGAAAAAACGAATGATGTTAGTAAGCGTTATCTGTATGCTTCTTCTGACTCTTTGTGCCTGTGGTACAAAGAAGCAGGAGAAAGAAGCAGATACCGTAGATTTTAATTTTCTCAGTAAGACCGGGAGTATGGAATTAAATTATGCAACACAGTATAGTGTTGATGAATATGGCGAGTACAAAATGATTACGATCGTGGATGGCGGTCGTTTTTTGCTTATTCCAGAGGGAGCAGTGGTGCCGCAGAATATCCCGGAGGATGTTACGGTTTTACAGCAGCCATTGGATAAAACATATCTGGTATCCACTTCTGTTATGGATTTAGTAAGGCAGATTGATGCCATGTCGGATATCCGGCTTTCCGGAACGAAGGAAGATGGCTGGTATGTAGAAGAAGCCAGGAGTGCCATGGAGGCAGGAGACATTTTATATGCAGGAAAATACAGTGCTCCGGACTATGAGCTGATTCTGGATGAAGGCTGCAATCTGGCAATTGAAAATACAATGATTTATCATAACCCGGAAGTAAAGGAAAAGTTAGAAGAACTTGGAATCCCTGTACTGGTGGAGCGTTCCAGCTATGAATCACACCCATTGGGCAGACTGGAATGGATTCGCTTATATGGAGTATTATTTGATAAAGAAGAGGAAGCAGATTCTTTCTATGAAGCAGAATTAGAAAAATTAGAGCCGATTATGAAGAAAGAAAGCTGTAATGTAACAGTAGCATTTTTCAGTGTGACAGCAAACGGAACCATCAGTGTACGGAAATCAAATGATTATGTGGCACAGATGATTGCTCTTTCCGGTGGTACCTATGTGCCGGAACAGCTGGCAGGCGAAGAAGAAAATGCACTTTCCACAATGAACATACAGATGGAGGATTTCTATGCAGATGCAAAGAATGCCGATATCTTAATATATAACAGTACAATCGAAGGCGAAATCAGTACGCTGGATGAACTGAAACAGAAGAATACGCTGTTTGCGGATTTTAAGGCAGTACAGGATGGAAATGTCTATTGTACCACCAATAATTTCTTCCAGAAATCCACGGCAATCGGAGATTTTATGGAAGATTTAAACACGATTTTTCAGGATACAGATACGGAAGAAGCAGGATATTTAAAGAAGCTGAGGTAAGAAAAATGAAGCGGTATGCAGTCTCTTTTATAACAATTTTTATATTGCTGGTGGGATTAATTCTTTGGAATATTGGTTCCGGAAGTATTTCGATTTCCTGGGATGAGCTTTGGAATATTTTACTGAAACAGACAGAAGAAGGTACCGCTTATCATATTATCTGGGACATCAGGCTGCCGCGGATTCTGGCTGCTGTCATGCTGGGTGGAGCCTTGTCGATTTCCGGATTTTTACTGCAGACCTTTTTTGGAAATCCGATTGCAGGACCGTATGTGCTTGGAATTTCTTCCGGTGCAAAACTTATGGTAGCGCTGACAATGATTTATCTTCTGGGAAGAGGAATTACCATCAGTTCTTTCGGAATGGTAGCAGCAGCCTTTATTGGCTCACTTCTTGCAATGGGATTTGTACTCCTGATTTCCATGAGAGTACATAGAATGTCTCTTCTGATTGTATGCGGAATTCTGATTGGATATATCTGCTCTGCTATTACAGACATCTGTGTTACTTTTGCGGATGATTCGAATATCGTAAATTTACACAACTGGTCCCAGGGCAGCTTCTCCGGCATGAACTGGTCTAATATCCTTATGATATTTATCCTGACCTTACTGTCCTTTTTTGCGGCAATGTTTCTTGCTAAACCCATTGGTGCCTATCAGATGGGAGAGACTTATGCCAGAAATATGGGAGTTAATATAACGGTGCTCCGGGTCAGCCTGATTCTGTTATCCAGCTTATTATCAGCCTGTGTAACAGCGTTTGCAGGACCGATTTCCTTTGTAGGAATTGCAGTGCCTCATCTGATAAAATCCGCCACAGGAACCGCAAAGCCACTGGTGCTGATACCGGGCTGTTTTCTGGGTGGAGCGGTAGTGACACTGTTTTGTGATGGAATTGCCCGGACACTCTTTGCACCGACAGAAGTAAGTATCAGTACCGTTACAGCGGTCTTTTTAGTTCCGGTGGTAATTGTTATGATGCTGCGCAGACAGGAGGAGAGGGGATGACAGAACAGATAGCAGGAAAAATGAAATCTTCTGAAAGAAAACAGGGGCTTGTAACAGACAAATTCACAGTTGGATATGGAAAAAAGGTCATTCTATCAGATGTTAATCTGGTGGCAGAGCCGGGAAAAGTATTGACGCTGATTGGACCGAATGGTTCCGGTAAATCTACAATCCTAAAGAGCATTGTAAAGCAGTTGAAATCTCTTGGAGGTGTGGTATACCTGAACGGAAAAGCAACCTCGGAAATGAAAGAGGCAGAAATCGCAAAGAGCCTTTCCATGGTAATGACAGAGCATATTCATCCGGAACTGATGTCCTGCCGGGATGTGGTTGCAACCGGACGATACCCTTATACCGGACGACTTGGAATCCTGGATAAGCAGGACTGGAAACTGGTAGATGAGGCAATCGCCATGGTTCATGCGGAAGAGGTGGCGGAAAAGCCATTTACAAGAATTAGTGACGGACAGAGGCAGCGTGTTATGTTAGCAAGAGCCATCTGCCAGGATACGGCAATTTTGGTGCTGGATGAGCCCACATCCTATCTGGATATCCGCTATAAGCTTGATATTTTAAACAGCATCCGGAAGCTGGCAAGGGAACGAAATATAGCAGTAATTATGTCACTGCATGAACTGGACTTGGTACAGAAAGTGTCAGATATGGTAGCCTGTGTAGATGGAACCACCGTCAGCCACATTGGAACACCGGAGGAAATTTTTCAGGGCACGCTGGTGCAGAAGCTTTATGGAATTGATGAAAAGAATTTTGATTCCATGCTTGGAATCATGCAGATGCCGGGAAATAAAGCAGCCCCGAAAGTATTTGTAATCGGAGGTGGTGGTTCTGCGATTCCAGTCTATTACCGATTGCAGAGAGAACATATTCCGTTTGCTGCAGGAATCTTATTTGAAAATGACGTAGAATATCCCATTGCATCGGCACTGGCATCTGAGGTCATTACAGCAAAAGCCTTTTATCCGATAGAAGCAGCACAATTGGAAGAGGCTAAGAAAATAATTGATACTTGTGAAACATGTATCTGTACCTGCAAAGATTTTGGACCATATAATATGCCAAGTAAAGAGCTGCAAAAGTATGCAGAAGAACAGGGAAAATTAGAATAAAGAAAAATTGGAATAAGGGAGAATCAGAAAAATCAGAATAGAAGAAAAGCTCGTGGAATCATTCGAAAAAATGATTCCGCGGGCTTTTCTTTTGCTAAGTATCTGTAGATTTCCTTATTTTATATTACTGCTCAGTATCTTCCGGTAAGATGAATTTTCCAACAAGTTCATCTAAGGATGTTGCCTGTGCAGATAACTCCTGGCTGGTAGCGGAAGTCTCTTCCGCAGATGCAGAGTTGGACTGAACTACTTCAGAAATCTGGTTGACACCCTGTTCAGCCTGATCTATGGCATTTGCCTGAGTCTTGGCAACTTCACTGATATTCTTAGAAGATTCTGCAATCTGCTGGATACCATTTACGACGTTTCCAATAGATTCAGCAGCATGGTCAGCAGCGGTATTACCTTCTGCAATCTCCTGCAGAGCACCTTCAATTAAGTCTCTGGTGTCAACAGCAGACTTGGTTGTCTGTTCTGCAAGCTGACGAATCTGGTCAGCAACAACGGCGAATCCACGTCCTGCCTCACCGGCTCTTGCAGCTTCGATAGAAGCATTCAGGGAAAGTAAGTTAGTCTGGGAAGCGATGTCTTCGATTTCAGAGATAATATTTCCAATCTTCTTGGAAGTTTCATCAATACGTGCCATAGCATCAACCATGGCTTTCATTTCAGCACTGCTGTTTTCAGCTTCAGCTGCATACTGTTTTGCCTGATCATAAGCTTCCTGAGCCTGGTCGGCAGACTGTTCAATATTACTTGTAATATCAGTAATAGTTGCCTGCAGTTCTTCTACAGCACCAGCCTGTTCGGTAGCACCTTCTGCCATACTCTGGGAAGATTCTGCAAGATTCATGGAACCGGCAGAAACCTGGGAAGAAGCTTCACCAATCATCTGGATGGTATGTACCATTGCATCACGCATGCCACGCATTGCAACCAGTAACTGTTCGAAGTCACCAACATATTTATCGGAATGCTCAGACTGAATGGTGTAGTCTCCATTTGCCATACCTTCCATCAGAACACCTACGTCAGAAATTACAGCATTCAGGGTCTCAGCCATTTCAGTAGAAGTATTTACAATACTTGCAACCTCATCCTTGGATTTTACTTCAGGGAATGGGTCATGCAGATTACCTTGTGCAAAGGTAACAAGACGATTTTCCAGTGCAACCAGTGGCTTGGAAATACCTCTTGCAATAGAAACTCCCATTTTAGATGAAATAAGGATGGATGCAACAATAATTACAGCAATGATAATGATGAAAATAAGGGAAACAAGAGCCAGTGTATTTGCTAAATGATCACCCTCTGTTACTTTGGTATCCATCAAATCCTTCATGCCGGAATAGATTTCATCATATAATGGAGCTACTTCGTCAGACATCATATTCTGAGCTTTTGCACTCTGTCCCGGGTCGGTTGTTTTACCGGTATCAATTGCCTTTTGTTCAGTAGCCCAGTACTCTTCCAGTTTGGAATCAACAGAATCATAGATTTCCTGCTCTTTTTTTGTGGTAGTAACTTCATCTACGGTTTCCCAATACTGTTCAAAGGCAGCTTTTCTGTCGTCATGGGTATCGGACATCTGACTAATCAGACTGTCATCATCATATCCGATAATACCACGGGTAGCAGATCTGGTATCAGTAAAAGCAACCATTGCTTTTCCGATATCACCCTGTGAAAAACCATAATTGGTAAGTGCATTCTTATACTGGATCATGGTTACAATTAACATAATTACGCAAAGGACAGCAGCAATGGAACAAAGTGTTACGATAAAACGAAACGCTTTTCCAAGTCGGTCCTTAATCTTTAGATTTTCAAACATAACGTTCCTCCTTCGTTATATACAATGGTACTATGGCACCAATTGTGCTATGCAAAAGCGAAAAAAACCACTTATGTCTGATTTGTTAAGTGGTAATTTAAGCTGGCTGCATATATGGAATTGCCTGTGTAAACAACAATTCAGATATTAGCTATAATTCTACTACTTTATGGTTAATATGTCAAAATTATTCAGACATTAAGTGACATGGAATGGCAGGATTTTCCAGAATATATGAGGAAATATGAAAATTGACATTTTTCCTATGAACCGATAAAATGACGAAGAATAGAAATTGTAAAAATCTGAGAGGAGAGAGCAGGTATGTTTTATGTACCGGATGGCACAGAAATGTGCGGATATTATGAATGTAAAGACTGCGGCAGCAGATTCCTGTCGCTTAAGATAGCACCACAGCTGGTATGCCCGGACTGTGGAGAAGAACCGGATATGGAGATTGGACCGGATGATGAGATGCCGGAAGTAAAAGAGTCTGCAAAGCTGCTGCAGGTTGTAGGAGGTGCAGAGGAAGTCGAGAAAATGGATACCCTTCTGTCACTGGCAATTACCGGTGGAGATTATAATTGGATATAAAGGCAGAATGGAAAAATCCCCATAGCAGAGCAAAACGAAAAACAGGAGGAAAAGGTATGGGATGCGTATATTTTGTCCGGCACGGACAGACCATATGGAATGTAGAAAATAAAATATGTGGAGCAACAGATATTGCACTGACCGAGCTTGGACACACGCAGGCAATCGAGACCGGAAAGAAAATCTTAGAAGAGGGGATAAAAGCGGATGAAATCTTATATTCCCCATTAATCCGGGCAAAAGATACCGCATTGCATATTTCGGAAATCACCGGAATTCCGGCAAGAGAAGAACTTCGCTTAAAGGAGCAGAACTTTGGAAGATTTGAATCTACACCACGGGATGGAGCAGAATTTAAGGTTGCCAAAGGGCAGTTTATCACAAGATATGATGGCGGAGAATCCATGCTGCATCTGGCACAGAGAATCTATAATCTTTTAGATGAAGTGACCGCTTCCGATAAAACTTATATTCTGGTGGCACACAATGGCATATCAAGGGTAGTGCAGTCCTATTTTTATGAAATGACCAACGAAGAGTATGCCGCATTTGGCATGAAGAACTGTGCTATATTAAAATATGAATTCTAAGAGACGAAGGGCAGGAATGGAAAATGAAACCGAAGTCGGAAAAGAGTATAGAGCTTTATCATGTCATGATAGAGCGGGGGTATCCGGAAGAATTCTGTGATGTCATTACCCAGAATCTGAATACGGATTTTACAGCACAGAGAATGTTATGGTATTTATCACACTATGAATATCTGCCGGAGGGTGAAATCGTAGATGAGATGCTTGCTATATTAAGTGACCGGAATGCAATTATGCAGAAAAAAGAATTAGAAAAAACCAATGCTGCATGGAACGAATTCCTGCAGCATGGTTTTGAAGAAAAAGAATAATTTATCGGATTAATTTCATATCTTCGATAATAAAAGTCTTATCTTCCATATGATATTCATTGTGACAGAATGGACAATACCGCTGCCGTACTGCATCAAAGCTGGCACCGCAGCTATTACAGATAACGGAACTGATGGAGAATCCAGGTGGTTCCGGAGTTGAAATATTTCGCAAAAGAGTGACATCAATACAGTCACCGGTTTTGGAAATATTTCCATTTTTTTCGCTGTAATTTACCCACCAGGTTCGTAAGGTCATATGCAGCTGATTGTTTTCTATGGACAGATTTCTCAGTGTCATGCCACTGGTATAAGTCATTTCAATGATATCTTTGAAACGCTCATCTAATGCACCACCACGATAGGAAGAAAGCGTGGATGAGTCATTGGAAAATACTGCCATGCGTACAAGAGAAATCATCTGGCCTTCAAACTTTTCATAAGAGAAATTCGGATCATAACGAAGCATCGTATCCTTTAACTTCCGTTTTGTACGCAGAAAGCCAAAAGCCGAAATATGCTTCATGCCATCCCGGTTGAAAAGACCGATAAGAAGCAGCAAATCTCCTAACAGCAAGCCTAAAAATCCACCGCCAATCAGTGCAGCAAGATAAGCAGAGAACAGTGCCAGGGGAAGAATTTCCTGTTTTCCAATGAGAAAGAATGGGAAGAATCCTGCAAAAAATGCCAGCATGGTAAGTAAAATGGTATTATAAAATACACGCATGTTTTTGTGGGAAGATGAATTTATTACAAAGGATAAATTCATGACACGGGGAAATAAATCCGTCATGCGAAATTTTGTATCACAGTAAGGACAGCCTTCCGTCAGATTGGAAACCAGATTAACGGCACCACAGCTTGGACAGGTTGCGGTAATAAAGGGAAGCTGCTGTTCGTTGGGGCTGTGCACAATCGTTTCATACATAACCTGTTCGGTATCACGGGAATAGAGTTCGCCGGAAGCATTGGAAAAGGAGAGCTTATGACGGATGTCTTCGTAAGTTGTATCCGAGGTATACCAGGCACTTTTGTGACTGAGACAGGCAGTGCCGTAGGTATTGCCTTTTCCCGGAATGACACGGTTTTTCATACGAAGTCCCTTTTCCTTAAGACGCTCCTGCTGTAATTTCAGAAAATATGTAATATCACCATCACAGCTTACCGGAGAAGTTCCATCTTCGTTCCACTGGTTATATTCTTTGGCAAACCGGTCATACATGCCTCGGCCTTTGTCCCAGGCAGGTTCGTAGTCGCGGAAAGCTTTGGCGTCTTTATGGAATTTCAATAATCGAAAACAGCCGAAGATACCAAGGATAATACCGGCAGCAAGCAGCAGATAACGAGGCATCAGATCAAGCTCTGTAACGGTAATGCAGGAAATTAAAATGGTTCCAAGAGCAACAAAGAAGATGCCCTGCACCAGATATTTCCGGACCGGTTCTGCTACTTCAAAGGTACGTTTTTTACTGGATAGGTTGGATAAGATACTCATGGAGACTCCTTTCTGAAGGGTTTTCTTTAGCACTACTCATTATTTCGTGATGATATCACTCAATAATTTCGCCGCTCGCCGAACGCATAAATGCGCTCTTCTCGCTTACGCTCATTGTATCATGAGCAAAAGCAGCTCATGATCGACATTCGCCGCTCGTCAATCATGCAAGCATGTTGACTCGCTCATACTCATTGTATCATACTTCAGAAAGAAGACCAATCATCAGCCAATGTGGATTCCGAGAAGTTCTAACAGAAAGAAGACCAGCGGAATCGTAAAGACGGAGCAAAGTGTCATGACAAAGCAGGTCTTAGAAGCAAATTCTGCATCGGAATGGTAGTTTTCTGCCATCATCGGAATGGCGGACATGGCAGGCATACAGGCCATTAAAGTAAGAATTGTTGTCTCGGTCGGAGTAAGAAAATGTGATACCACAGCGGCAACGCCAACCGGAATCAGAATCATTTTGACAATTACCAAGAAGAAATAATCATAAATAAAGTCGAGATTCTTTAAGGAAATATAAGAAAGGGTCGAACCCAGGAAAATCAGGGCGAGACTGAAGCTTACATTTCCAACAGAGGTAATCGTAGAAGAAAGCACCTCCGGAAGATGAATATGGAAGGTAGTAAATAGAACGGCTGCAATCATGCTTAAGTTCATTGGATTTAAAATTTTCTTTAAGGTGTTAAAGGATAAGACTTTTTTGTTGGCAGGGTCAGAGGAAGACATAATGACAACACCCAGAGACCAGAGAAGAATCTGATCGACCAGTGTGAAAATAGCAATGTATACACTGGCTTCCCCATGGGTAAAAATAGAAAGCAGAATCGGGATATTCATAAAACCCTGATTTCCGAACATGGTCTGGATGATGTGAATCTGCCGGGTGGAGTTCGGCAGACGCATCAGCTTCATGGAGAGAAAACCAAGTACTAGGAGAAATGCAGACAACAGCAGTTCAAAGACTACGAATTTCCAGTTGGCAGCAAAGTCAAGAAGAGAAGTATCCGCATCATAGATTAAGGCAAATCCCAGACAGGGAAAAGTAATTTTTACCAGAAGTCCCGATAAGGTACTTAATCCCTCTTTCTTTAAAATGTGAAGTCTGGCTGCAAGAACACCAAGCAGCATCATAATCACAAAGGTTTCAATCTTATAGATAATAATTCCAGTCATTGTTCATCCCTCTTTTGCATGTAAAATTAAACGTAAAGTTCATCCGGTTTTAATATAATGTAATGCCCGTCCCGCTTGGCAATGATGCCGCACTTCGTCAGTTCGCTGAAAACATTGGCAACACTGACCCGGCTGGTATGAATCATATTTGCAAGCTCCTGATGGGTGAAGCGGTTGCGGATGAGAATCCCTTCCTCGGTAGGTTTGCCATAGACATCTGCAATATAAAGCAGGGCATGGCAGGTTCTGGTATAGGATTCCGTAAAGGAAAGCTCGATTTCCTGCGCAGAATAAATCCGCATTTTACGAGCCATCAGCATAATTAATTTCAGAGAAAAATCTGAATCCGTCTGAATCGTAGAAATGAGTTTTGGAATCGGAACCAGATATAATTCACAGTCTACAATTGCAGTTGCCGTGTAATAGGTCGGATAACCCGGCAGAGCAGCAGCTTCTCCAAACATGCAGTTTTCTTCTGCAATCAGAATCCCCTTTTCTTCACCGGCTTCGCTGTAATAGCTGAGGCGGACTCTGCCGCTTTTTACGATAAAAGCAAAACGCAGAATATCGCCCTGGTGATAGATGACCGTATTTTTATCGAACCGGGTAGGATACAGTCCTTCCGTAAGGCTTCCCCATTCGTCCGGAGAAAGCTTCACCCAGGGATTGGTAACCTGCCTGGAAAAATCTTCATTATAGATATCATCATTTGATAAAGCACCCATGTGAAATCCCTCTTTCGTATCAGAATGTCTACATTATATACGACAAAGTACGGAAAAGAAAGTAAAGTACTTTACAAAATTTCTTAGATTTTTTATAAATCAGTTTACAGAAATTTCTTGCAGGTCATGTTACATTGGGAGGCAGAAAGGAGATGGGAACATGAAAATTGTATCACATGAGTTATATAAAGGATTATGGCCGGAAGATGCGGCGGATGAAACATATTTTTATTCCAATGAGGAAATGCTTGCACATCCGGAAGTAATGGCGGAAGCAGAAGTGATTAATATTCATCCATATATGTTAAAGAAGGATTTCTTAGATATGTGCCGGTCGGTGAAATGGATTCAGACTCCGGCAGCAGGCGTAGATGGAGCTGATTTGGAGGAAATGAAAAAGCGCGGCATTCTCTTTACCAACGGAACCGGAAACATGAGCGTCTCTATTGCAGAGGATGTGTTCTGCAAGATGATGATGTATTCCAGAAGAATGCAGGAATATGTGGAAGCCAAGAAACGGCACGAGTGGATTACTTTTAACCAGGATCCATGGATGTCTGTGGTTGGAAAAGATTTGTATACAAAGAAATTAGGATTAATCGGAGATGGCGCAATTGCAGTAGAAATCGGAAAACGTGCCAAAGCCTTTGAAATGGAAGTATATACCTATGGTTTATATAATAAAGATTGTCCTTACTGGGATCATTTCTTTGATACAAAGGAAGGCCTTGATACGCTGCTTGCAGAATGTGATTATATCGTTGTTGTAGTGCCTTTGAATGATGCCACCAGACATATGATGAATTATGATGCATTCCGGAAAATGAAAAAGGATGCCATGTTCTTAAATGCCGCAAGAGGCCCGATTGTAGTAGAAGAGGATTTAATCCGGGCATTGGAAGAAGGAGAGATTGCCGCCGCTGCACTGGATGTCTTTGAAGTAGAACCATTGCCGAAGGAGTCAAAATTATGGGATTTACCGAATGTTTTCCTGACGACCCACAAGGCGGGGGCAGGAGACAGCTGGGTGAAACGGTTAAAACAGTTATACGAAGAAAATATGGCAGCTTATAAAGCAGGAAAACCACTTCGGAATGTCATTCGTTATAAATAGAGTGATGATAGAAAAATAATGATAAATGTCCTGTCAAAAGGGACAGATTCATAGAGGAGGACATATTATGGAATATAAATTTTCAGAGAAAGTACAGACTTTAAAACCATCAGCTATCCGTGAGTTATTTAAGCTTATGGTAGGAGATGGAATCGTAGCATTGTCCGGAGGAAATCCTGCCAAGGAAGCATTTCCGGAAAAAGAAATTGCAGAGATTACCCAGAAGATTTTAACAGAGAATCCGATTGCAGCACTGCAGTATTCCATCAGTGAAGGATATACACCGCTGCGGGAACAGATTGCAGAGTATGTAAAGACGAATTTTAACATTGGAACAGATGAGGATGCCGTACTGATTACATCCGGTGCGCAGCAGGCAAATGATATGGCAGTGAAAATTTTCTGCGATGAGGGAGATGCCATTGCCTGTGATGAAACTATTTTTATCGGTTCCTTAAGTGCCATAAAAGCCAATAATGTAAAGCTGGTTGGTGTAAAAGGCGATGACGGCGGCATGCTGCCGGAACAGTTAGAGGAAGCTATTGCGACAAATCCGATTAAAGCTGTTTATCTCATTCCCAACTTTTCCAATCCTACCGGACTTACGATGCCATTGGAACGGAGAAAAGCAATTTATGAGGTCTGCAAAAAACATGACATCATCATTATAGAAGATAATCCTTACGGCGAACTGCGTTTCCGTGGCGAACATGTACCGGCATTTAAGTCCTTTGACGATGCAGGAATCGTATGTTATTCCGGCAGCTTTTCCAAGGTTGTGGCACCGGGACTTCGTGTAGGCTTTATGATTGCCAACAAGAAGATTATTGACCGTGGAACACTGTTGAAACAGTTTACCGATGTCCATACAAATATTCTTGCACAGATGATTGTTTATGAGTATTATAAGAATTATGATATTAAGAAACATATTGCTGAGGTATCCGCTTTCTATGCGAAAAAGAGCGAATATATGTGCAAATTAATCCGGGAAAAACTTCCAAAGGAGATAAAATGTATTGAACCGGATGGCGGAATGTTTGTATGGTGTACCGATACCTCCGGTAAGATTGACATTGACGAGCTGGTACAGAAGTTAGTCAGCGAGAAGAAGGTTGCTATTATTTCTGGAGATGTATTTATTACTAATAACAGCAAATCCCATTCTTTCCGGTTAAACTTTACCGTTCCATCCATGGAGCAGATAGAATACGGCATTACTTCCATTGGAGAAGTGTTAAACGAGCTGTATGCAAAATAAAAGTGTAATACGTTTTACAAAAAAACATAGTTGTTTTGTAAGTTGATTTACAGAAATAAAGAAGAAAGCATGATACATTATTATCAGAAACGACGAAGGAGTCCAAAGCCAGATAAAAATGGCTTTTGGGCTCCTTTTTTACACGGAAAATCCGCAAGAGTAATGATAAGGAGGATGTTTATTATGACAGAGACAAAAGCAAAACGCCTCGAATTCCGGGGCGGCATGTTTGGATTAGTGTTACCGTTTTTAGTGATGTTAGGAGGAATTTTATTTCTCTCTTTAAGTGGAAAGGCATTGCCGATGGCATTCTGGGTACCAACCCTTGCCGGTATGTTTTTAGCACTGCTGCTTGCAAAGAAGCCGGCAGAATGTGCAGAAGCATTGATTGACGGAATCGCTAACAAGACCGTTATTATGATTGTAATTATTTTGTTTTTTGCAGGTATGGTTGCACAGATTATGAAAACCACCGGACTGATTGAAGGCCTGACATGGCTTTGTACTTCCATCGGAGTAACCGGAGCATTGTTCCCGGCAATCATTTTTATCTGCGGCAGTGTGTTATCTACTGCAACAGGAACTGCACTTGGAACTGTTATGTCACTGGCACCGATTCTTTATCCGGTAGGTGTTTCACTTGGCGCATACCCACCACTTATTTTAGGAGCAATCGTCAGCGCAGCATACTTTGGAGACAACATCGCACCGGTATCTGATACCACGATTGCATCTGCATATTCACAGGATGTACCGGTTCCAACCGTTGTTCGTTCCCGTTTGAAATATGCATTATCCGGTGCAGCCATCGCATTGGTACTTTTTGTAATCGCAGGCTTTGTAACTTATGACGGAACAACTGTTGCATCTGATGTGGCAGCCAGCCCGAAAGGATTGATTATGTTAGTGGTTCCTGCATTACTGATTTTCATGATGATTAAAGGAACACACATGTTAGTAGCACTTTCTGCTTCCGTAGCGGTAGGACTGGTGGTTGGTGTTATATCCGGTTTACTTCCGGTATCTGATATCTTAATCATTGACATGAACAGCTTCAGCGTAGGTGGAACTTTGGTAGATGGTATCAATGGAATGATGGATACAGTCGTATTTGCAATGCTTTTGATGTCACTGGTTCATCTTCTGGAAGTCGGCGGTTTATTTGAAGTATTACTGGAAAAAGTAACAAAGGTTGCAGATACTCCAAGAAAAGCAGAGCTTGTAGTTGCAGCAGTAGATGTGCTGTTATGTATTCTTACCGTATGTAACTCCGTTGTTATCTTAATGGAAGGACCGGTAGCAAAACGTCTGCTGACAGAAAAACATGGCATTACGCCAGACCGTAGTGCGAATATCTTGGATGCAGTATCCTGTGTGGCAATGTGTCTGATTCCATATGGTTTTGCTCCAATGTTAGCATATACTTTTGCAGCAAGCTCAGGAGTAGCAGTAAACTTCAACATGAACCTGATTGTATTATTCTCCTTCCATGGTATTGGTCTTGGAATCATGATGTTAATCGCAATGATTACCGGCTGGGGCAGAACCTTCGTGGGCAAAGAGCCAGCAGGCAGTGTAGCAGAAAAGGCGGCAGCATAATATGAAAATAGAAACAGGTCATCCGTATTACGGACAATATATCGGAGTGCTGGTATTTTCCACCAGTACTCCAAGAATCCCGGGGGATGCCGGACATGCGGCATCCTTTTCTTATCCGGTCCGCTATGAAGTAATCAAAGGCGGATTTGCAGAATTATTAGATTATAACGATGCCATCAAGGAAAATATCTTAGAGGGCTGTAAGCACTTAAAAGAGGCAGGAATCAAAGGTATCATAGGAGACTGTGGTATGATGAGCCTTTATCAGGACTGTATCGGGGCAGAAATCGGAATTCCCTTTATCGGTTCATCTCTCTCCCAGATTCCCACGGTATGGCAGCTTATCGGAAGAAGCGGAACCATTGGAATACTGACCGGACATTCTGAACTTTTAAGTGAAAAGCATCTTCTGGCATCAGGCTGGAGCAAAGAGATTCCACTATCTATTCAGGGTTTGCAGGAAGAACCGCATTTCCATGAAATTGTTATTGAGGGTGGTAAGAATCTTGATATAGAAAAAATGAACCGGGATGTATTGCATGCAGCCCGGTTGTTAAAAGAAAAGACAAAGGATTTGCGGGCAGTAATCGTAGAATGCAGTAATCTGGCAACCTATGCCAGAGGAATCGAAGCCGTGTGCGAAGTACCGGTATTTGATACGATGTCTGCAGCAAATCTTCTGGCATATGCCGTTTATCCACCGGTTTATATATGCGAGTAATTTTTCATGAACAGCAAGAAAAAATCTGCGTAGAAAAAGTTTATTCAAGTAAGCTTGGCATCTTTTTTTCTACACAGATTTTTTGATGAACACCGGGATAACTTGCAAGTGTGTTTCCGGGGTTATCTCCGAAACAGCTCCGGCTGTCTTTCTTTCATTTCTTTTTTATTCTGGTACATCCGCTCATCCGCCTCCTGATAAAGCATACGGGTATCTACTTCTTTGCCAAATTCACTTCTGGAGACATACCCGATTGCAGTGCTGAGACGCAGTGTCGGATCTTTTTTATTTTTCTCATCCATCAGCTTATAGAGATGTAGGAAAGCTGCATTACGTTTGGCTTCATGCATGGCAGGAAGGATAACCGTGAATTCGTCTCCACCCATGCGGGCACAGGAGAGGGCATTTGGAAAAGCTTCTTTTAAAACACTGGCAAAGCAGCGCAGCAGTTCGTCACCTTTTTCATGGCCGTAGGTATCATTGTAATATTTCAACAGGTTTAAGTCCATGCTGACAAGGATAAAATCGTCTCGTTGTTCTGTTAATTTTTCTATTATTTCATCACATTTTCTACGGTTATGTAAACCAGTCAGCTCATCGCTGAAAGCCATATCTTCAAGGAGCTGCTGTTGTGCCTGTTTGTAAAGACCATGGCTGATTTTGGAGGTATAGTCAAGCAGCAGGGCAACAATGATGATTAAGGCACTGTAGCAGACAGAACTGCTATAGTGATTATCATGAAAATGAATGATGTATTTTTCTACATTATAACGGATTAGCTCCACCATAATCACCAGAAGAATTGCAATTACACCAATCTGCAGGGCACGGTCATATTTCCGGTGATTGCGGATATCATCAATAGTAAGGAGCAAAATGAATATAAGCTCTAAGAACATCAGAAACTGTGCAAATTTCAGATGTACCGGAAGATGTATGGCATTGGTAAGCTGGGTGACAACCGCAAATAGGAAAAATGCAGCCTGTGCGGTGACCAGACACTGGTATATAACAGTGATATATTTTGGGCGGACCTTATGATGCGCTTCCGGATAGAAGTAGCATAAAAGTGGCAGCGGCATGGCATAAAGGGAAATATATTCCAGATATGCCTTGACCCGTAAATCCGAAGCAAAGAAAATAATCAGGTTATTATTACAAAGCGTCCAGCATCCAATCAGAAAGGAAAAGAGTGAGATGCAGAATAAACGTGAAAATACCAGGTTGCGGAAACTCAAAACAGCGGTTACGGCGGCGACAATCAGTCCGAATACAATCAGAAACAGTGCAGTTGCCAGAAGAAAACGGTTATCGGAAATGGATTCCTGAAGCAGTGTTTCTCCATTTCCAAGCTCCGGAGCTTCAATTCCGTTAAAGGCATCATCTTCGGTAACAGATAAAATCAGTTTGAAAGGCTTGCTGTTATAACTGGATGGCAGGGAAATATACTGGGTACCGTAACCCACTAATTTTCCATGGAAAAATTCATTGCCACCATAAGTGTAGACCGGGTGCCCGTTGAGATAAGCATCCACTTTTACATGAACGGAATTGAATTTGATAATCGGATTCCGTCCGGAAAAGGCTTCGTTTAATTTACGGGATAATACGATGATGTCGCCCTTCTGCGTCATCGGAAAAGTGAAGTCACTTAAGGTAACGTTTGAGTAATGGGTATCGTTAATATCTACATCCCAGTGATCGTCTAAGGTAATGCAGGAATTCGTGGTATAGGATTTTGATGCACCGGAAAAATAGAAAAACGGAATTGCCATTGCAAGCAATAACAGAATGGCAAAAATGGAAATACATATATTTTTAAACGAAAACTTACGCATATTGTTGACCTCCTGAAAGTGATAAAAAAAGTCACATATAAACCAATTATAACATAGCCTATCCTATGTTGGCTATGAGAAAAGCTTTGGCTTTCTGAAAAATGAGGTTCTTTCTTGTGCTTTTATTCATAATAAGGTATACTTTAGGGAAGTAATTTGTTGAATTAAATTTGTTTGTATGGAGGATTAATTATGGACATGAACATTGTATGCCTTGATCTGGAAGGAGTATTGGTACCGGAGATCTGGATTGCATTTGCAGAAGCAAGCGGAATCCCTGAATTAAAGAGAACTACAAGAGACGAACCGGATTACGATAAATTGATGAAATGGAGACTTGGCATCTTAAAAGAACATGGACTTGGATTAAAAGAGATTCAGGAAACTATCGCAAAAATCGACCCGATGCCGGGAGCAAAAGAGTTCTTAGATGAACTTCGTTCCATGACACAGGTTATTATCATCAGTGATACCTTTACCCAGTTTGCAGGACCTCTGATGAAGAAATTAGGCTGGCCTACCATTTTCTGTAATTCTCTGGAGGTGGCAGAGGATGGTGAGATTACCGGATTTAAGATGAGAATTGAAAATTCCAAGCTGACTACAGTAAAAGCATTACAGTCCATTGGTTATGAGACGATTGCCAGCGGAGACAGCCACAATGACCTTGGAATGATTGAGGCAAGTAAAGCAGGATTCTTATTCCGCAGCACCGAGCAGATTAAGAAAGACCATCCGGAACTGCCTGCATTTGAGACTTATGATGAGTTAATGGAAGCAATCAAGAAGGCTCTTTAATTATGGCAGAGGAAAACCAGACAACCCACAAACGCAGGGTGCGTTACAGTGGAAAATATCCGAAGAAATTTGAAGAAAAATATAAAGAACTTCAGCCGGAAAAATATAAAGATACGATTGAGCATGTAATAAAAAAAGGAAACACACCTGCCGGAATGCATATTTCCATAATGGTAAATGAAATTCTGGATTTCTTAAAAATCCAGCCAGGAGAAACAGGCTTTGATGCGACCTTGGGATATGGCGGTCATACGAAAGCCATGCTGCAGTGCTTAAACGGGCAGGGACACATCTATGCAACGGATGTAGACCCGGAGGAATCAGCCAGGACAAGAAAGCGGTTAGAAGAGGCCGGTTTTGGAGAAGATATTCTGACAATACGATTACAGAATTTCTGCACGATAGATGAAATTGCGAAAGAAGCCGGCGGATTTGATTTTATTCTTGCGGATCTGGGTGTATCTTCCATGCAGATTGATAATCCGAAGCGTGGATTTTCTTTTAAAGTGGATGGCCCACTGGATTTGCGGCTGAACCAGGAAGCCGGAATCAGTGCAGCAGAACGCCTGGCTGCCATTACAAAGGATGAACTGGCGGGAATGCTTTATGAGAATTCGGATGAGCCATACTGTGAAGAACTGGCAAAAGCGATTACTGATGAGATTCGAAAAGGCAACCGGATTGATACAACCACAAAGTTAAGGAATATCATTGAAAAGACGCTTGATTTTCTACCGGAAAAAGAGAAGAAGGATACGATAAAAAAGACCTGCCAGCGAACCTTCCAGGCACTTCGTATTGATGTGAACCGTGAATTTGAAGTGCTGTATGAATTCATGGAGAAACTGCCGGATGCATTGAAACCGGGCGGAAGAGCCGCAATTTTAACTTTCCATTCCGGCGAAGACAAGTTAGTAAAGAAAGCATTAAAAGAAGGCTATCGGGCAGGCATTTATGCCGATTATGCCAAAGATGTAATCCGCCCATCTGCACAGGAGTGTGCGCAGAACGGACGGGCACGTTCTACTAAGATGCGCTGGGCAATTAAGGCAGAGTAGGTTATTTTGAAAATACAATGAGATGGAGACGAAAACAGTGAAAATGAAAAGAAAACAGATTGGTATGCTGGTATTTATTGCGATTATCGTGATACTTATGGTCGTAACAAGCCAGACACCTGGAACAATTGCTGATGCTGACAGCTATCAGTGTAAAGCTTATGCGACAATTTTATCATTGCTTCCACCGGTTATTGCAATCGGACTGGCACTGATTACCAAGGAAGTATATACCTCACTTTTAGCAGGAATTATTGCAGGAGGTTTACTGTATTCCAACTTCAACCTTGAGTTGATGATAAATACCATTTTCTTCCAGGAAGAAGGCGGTATGGTATACAAGCTTGCGGATGCATGGAATGTGGGAATTTTAGTATTCCTTGTCATGCTTGGCATTTTGGTATCCCTTCTTAACCGTGCAGGTGGTTCTGCCGCATTTGGAAAGTGGGCATCCCGGCATATTAAAACCAGAATCGGAGCGCAGATTTCCGTTATGATTCTTGGTGTATTGATTTTCGTGGATGATTATTTTAACTGTCTGACCGTAGGAAGCGCTATGCGTCCGGTGACAGACCGGCACAAAGTATCGCGCGCAAAGCTGTCCTATATTATTGATGCGACAGCGGCACCGGTGTGCATCATTGCACCGATCAGTTCCTGGGCGGCAGCAGTGACATCCTCCGTCCCGGCGGATTCCGGTATCAATGGTTTTGCGGTCTTTCTTGAGACGATC
>JBNMJI010000003.1:0-32136 GCA_050873725.1 Roseburia sp. | reverse complement strand
GACCGAAGTAGCCGCTACATTAACCGCAGCCCAGAATTATCCACACGGACGGATTATCTGTGTTTTCCAGCCACACACCTATTCCAGAACCAAAGCATTCTTAAGTGATTTTGCCCGGGTACTTTCCATGGCGGATATTGTAGTCCTTGCAGACATCTATGCAGCCAGAGAAAAAAATACCATTGGAATTTCTTCCAAAGACCTTTTGGCAGAACTTCAGAAAAACGGTCAGGAAAGTTATTATTTCCCATCTTTTGATGAGATTGAAAAATTTTTATCAGAAAAATGCATAAACAATGATTTGTTGATAACTATGGGAGCCGGAGACGTGTATCTTATAGGAGAACACCTGCTTCAGCAGTAGTTATCCACATTATCCACATCGTAATTCACATTTTTGTGAATTATGGATGTGGATTTTTTTGTTTACATAATGCATTTTAAAAAAGCGCCATTCTATCTGCATTAACCGCCAAACTGCTTCCATTTCAGTTACCATAATGCACTTATAAAAGAAAGTTATCCACATTATTCACAATTCTGTGCAAATGTGGAAACCCTTGATTTTACTGGATTTTTGGTCAAAATAATGCTTCTCAATTTCAGATTCATATGCTATAATGTGGTCGGTGAAAGAGGGAGTTCTTATGACAGACATAACATTACATACGAAAAGCAAATCCATGGTTACCTGCGTATCCAATACTTTTATTGATGAGTATATGGCAGATGCCAATGGAGAATTTGTAAAAATTTATTTATATTTACTCCGCTGTATCAACGCAGCTGAGAATTTTTCCATTTCTAAGATGGCTGATAAATTTGACCATACAGAAAAGGATATTAAACGTGCATTAAAATACTGGGAGAAGAAACACTTACTCCAGTTAGAATATAATTCCGACGAACAGCTTACCGGCATCTGCCTGTGTGAGCCTGTTTCTGCGGTTACGCAAGATTCTGGACATACAGAAAAGTCTAAGGCAGAAGAACAGGTTAATGCTGCAGCTGCTATAGATAATGCAGAGGTTACGATGCATACAACATCTGTAACCGTATCCACTCCATCCAGGGAAGTACCGGCTGATATGACAGCTTCTACTGCCAAAGCAGCTTCTGCGGCAGTATCTACTGTAGATATCCGCCCATCCTATACGAAAGACCAGATTCTGTCTTTTCAGAATGACGAAGCTTCCAGCGATTTATTATTTATTATTGAACGCTATATCGGACATCCTTTGTCCATCAAGGATTATGAAACCATTCTTTACTGGTCAGATGAATTAAAATTCTCCGCAGACCTGATTGAATATCTGGTAGAATCCTGTGTGGACAACGGTCATAAGAGCATCCGCTATATGGACAAGATTGCCCTTTCCTGGTCTGCTTCTTCTATCCGTACCGTGGAAGATGCAAGACGTTCTTCCAGTGCCTATAAGCAGACACATTATGGTGTCATGAAGGCATTTGGAATCAGCGGCAGAAAGCTGGCAGAATACGAGCTAGAACTGGTGGATAAATGGACCAGTCAGTTTGGATTTACACTGGATATCATTTCCGAGGCATGCAAACGGACACTGCAGGCGACAAATCAGCCAAGTTTCCAGTATGCCGATACCATTTTAGAGAACTGGCACAAGTGCAACATCCACCATTTAGAGGATATTGCTGTATTAGACACTGCTTATAAGAAAAGCAAGGCATCTTCTTCTCGCAATGTCACAGTAAATAAGACTGCCAGCAACCGATTTAACAATTTTTCACAGCGTACCTATAATTTTGAACAGCTGGAAAAACAGCTCTTAAATAATTAAGATACTTTTTTTCAGGAAGACTAAAGGAGCATTTCATGTCTCTTAATAATTCACAATACGATACTTTAATTCGACAATATAATGCCAGACAGTTTCACAACCAGCATCTTCTGGATGAACGCATCCAGGAAGTCTACGGAAAATGTCCGCGCCTTACAGAAATAGACAATGAGATTTCTTCCATCTCGGTAGCAAGTGCAAAACAACTTCTATCGGATGATGGAGCAGAAGATTCCTCTGTTCTTTCTTCATTAAAAGAACAGCTTGCTGCTCTTCGCAGGGAGAAACAGGACCTGATTGCTTCTTTGGGTTATCCGGCTGATTATCTGGAACCGGTTTACACCTGTAAGGACTGTAAGGATACCGGTTATATCGGAAATGAACGCTGTCATTGTTTTGTACAGGCTGCCATTGATTTAGTCTATACGCAGTCTAATGTAAAAGATATTTTAGCAAAAGAGAATTTTTCGAATTTCTCTTATGCATACTATTCCAAAGAGCAGATAAATCCCACAACCGGATTATCTGCTTATGATACTGCAAAAAAAGCTGTTGCAGACTGTAAGTCCTTTATCGAGCATTTTGATACTTCTTTTGAAAATCTCTTTTTCTATGGAGCAACCGGTGTCGGTAAGACTTTTCTTTCAAACTGCGTTGCCAAAGAACTTTTAGATAAGGGACATTCCGTTATTTATTTTACAGCTTTCCAATTATTTGATATATTTGAAAAGGACACGTTCCAGAAGGACGCTGCAGCTTCTGCTGCCGGTCAGAACATCTTCGACTGTGACCTTTTAATTATTGATGACCTCGGAACCGAGCTTGCCAACTCTTTTACGGCATCCCGGCTTTTCCTGTGTCTGAACGAACGTATGCTGCGTCAGAAATCAACATTGATTTCTACGAATTTAAGCATCGACCAGCTTGCTGATGTATATTCCGAGCGTATCTGCTCCCGCATCTTCAGCAACTATACGATGATTAAGCTTTTTGGAGACGATATCCGTCTTAAGAAAAAGCTGCATTAATTACGCATTCAATTAGATGTTATATCTATTGAACTATATAAGATAAATTATTTCTATGGAGGAACCTATTCATGTCAAACAGTGAAAGAAACTTAGAAACCCTTCCTACTGGTTCTCTTGGAATTATTCCATTAAAGAGCTGCCAGGAATTAGGAGAAAAAGTTGACAAATACCTTGTCAAATGGAGAGACGAAAGACAGCATCAGCACCAGAATGATGCAGCTTTTATGGGCTACAAACGTGATTCTTATATCATCGAAGCTGTTACCCCTCGTTTTGGTTCAGGTGAGGCAAAGGGAATGATTAAAGAAACCGTTCGTGGTTATGACCTTTACCTTATGGTTGATGTTACCAACTACAGCCTTACTTATTCTCTGTGTGGCCAGACAAACCATATGTCTCCAGACGATCATTATCAGGATTTAAAGAGAATTATTGCTGCAATCGGTGGTAAAGCTAGAAGAATTACTGTTATCATCCCATTCCTTTATGAAAGCCGCCAGCATAGAAGAAGTACCAGAGAATCTTTGGACTGCGCACTGGCTTTACAGGAACTGGTTGCTATGGGTGTTGATAACATCATCACATTTGATGCACATGACCCTCGTGTCCAGAATGCAATTCCTTTAAAGGGTGGTTTCGAAACCGTTCAGCCTGCATACCAGTTTATCAAAGGTATCTGTAAGAACGTTCCTGACTTACAGATTGATTCTGACCACATGATGATTATCAGCCCAGATGAGGGTGGTACCGGACGTGCAATTTATCTTTCCAGCGTACTTGGTCTGGATATGGGTATGTTCTACAAACGTCGTGATTACAGCAGAATCGTTGACGGACGTAACCCAATCGTTGCACATGAATTTTTAGGTTCTTCTGTAGAGGGAAAAGATGTTCTGATTATTGATGATATGATTTCTTCCGGCGAAAGTATGATTGACGTTGCAACCGAATTAAAGAAGAGAAAAGCAAAGAGAATCTTTGTTGTTGCAACCTTCGGACTTTTCACCAACGGTCTGGAGAAATTTGATAAAGCAGTAGAAGATGGAACTATCTACCGTGTAGTTACCACGAACCTGACTTACCAGACTCCGGAGCTTTTAAGCCGTCCATATTACATTAACTGTGACATGAGCAAATATATCGCTTATATTATCGATACATTAAATCACGATGCTTCTATCAGCGAGCTCTTAGATCCAAACGAGCGTATCCAGAAGCTTGTAAAAAAATATAAAGCAAATCAGAAAAAGAAATAAATAACGGTAACAAAAATGGCTTCGGAATTCCGAAGCCATTTTTTATGTCATGAGTTAACCGCTCATGACAATTCATTTCTTATATCATGTGCAAAATTAGAATAAGTTAACTTTACCTGCATATGTATCATTTACAACATAGTATGCTGCATATTCTTCCGGTTTTAAATAAACTTTTAAAGACTTAATGCTGGATGCTCTGTGTCCGTCTGCTGCGAAAGCTTCTTTTGCTCTCTCAATAACGTTTGCAACAACATCTTCATTACCATTGAACTGAACGAATACTTCCGGTACAAGTTCTTTCTTCTCTGCCTTAGCAGTTTTCTTAGCTGCGGCTTTCTTGGTTGCTTTCTTTGCGGTAGTCTTTGCTGCTGCCTTTACAGTGGTCTCTGCTTTCTTTGCTGTTTCTTCTGCCTTTTTAACTGTCTCTTCCGCTTTCTTTACTACGGTTTCTGCTTTCTTCGCTACAACTTCTTTTGCTTCTGCCTTAACCTCTTCTGCCTTAACTACTGCCTTTGTCTCTGTAGCTTTTACTGCTGCCTTTACTTCGGCTGCTTTTTCAACTGGTCTCTTCTGCATTATAATTCCCTCCCTGAAAATTAATCACACACTAAAAACTTCTCCATTGCTAAGAGAGCTTCTTCTTCATCATTTCCCTCTGCAACAATGTTAACCGTCATTCCTTTGGACGGATTAAATGCCATAATTCCCATGATGCTCTTGGCATTAATTTTACGGTTATCACTTTCCAGAGTAATATTGCTGTCAAACTGGCATGCAACCTGAACCAACTCTGCAATCGGATTATCGTGTTTCTTTGAAACGTTTGAAACTGTAACTTCTTTTCTACTCATGTTATCTTCCTCGCTTCTAAGTAGTACAATTCGTACAAAAATTAATATAGCCTACACGAACGGATTTTGCAATAGACTTTGTGTAAATACGGCACTAATACCGAAACCATTAAGAAACTTCGGCTTTTTTTAGGCAATTTTATATGTTTTTCACACTTTTTCTCTGCCTGTGTCTCTATTCTGAAATCTTCATATAAGCAAAATATACATTGCCCGCAGCATCAAATAAAGTCTGTGCATCCGCCATTGACATCTTCTCTGTTGCACCGGTTGCAGGATTATAAACGTAAACTCCTGCATTATCATAACCGGTAATCAATACCGCATCACTTCCACTGCTCATGGCAAATACTGGTGTTCCCAGGTTGACATAATATAACACTGCATCCAGATCACTTCCGGTCAAATCAATGACTACAGAATCCTGCAGGGTATCTTTTAAAATTTGTTTTGGTGTATTTCCGGATGCCATTAATTCTCCTACACCAACATTTAATCCCTGCGTTGAAAGCATTCCATTGATTGCTTTTGCTATCGTTGTTCCGGATGCATCTGCATCACCTATCGTAATCGTCAATGGTGACTGGGAAGATTTTCTTGCCCTCTTCCAGATATACTGCTGTCTGCTTCCTACTACAACGCCTACATTATCATTTGCCACCGCAATGGCTTTTGCCGCATTATCCGTTGCAAGCACTACTCTTCCGGCAGAATAAGCATAATAATAATCCGTCTCTTCCGGCTCTTTCAGATTCACATTTTTCGGTGACTCCAATACAATCCGTTTCGGAGTCAGCAGACGATCCGAGCTTATCTCTTCTTCCTGCAATAATTGCAGCTGCATCTGTGTCTGTTTTCGTTCCGTTACCGTACTGTGAACGCTGACTACTTCTGTAGAATCTCCCTCACGATTCATAATCGTATCCTGTTCCGCCGGAACATAAGTCATACCGTTATACTGTTCCCGGTTCAGATAAATGGTATAATCTACAACTTCTACCGATGCTACATAATATCCATCCTTATGATAATCCTTTAACACTCCGTGTTCTTTATCATTCGTATCAACAATATAAATATGGTTCATCGGGAACTGTACATTTCCGGCAGAGTCCGTATACACATCACTGTCATTTGCCTCTCCATAGATAAAATCATCTTCCATAAATGCCAGTGGCCGGATATACGTTCCTGCTGCTGCCGTTACTTCAAAGCTTTTCGAATCCTCCAGATTCAGAACAGTAATTTTCGAACCGCTGTCACTGTTGCCATCTGCAATATAAGCAACAAACTGGTTATTCTCTGATACCGCATAATTTCCTGTTTCAAATCCACTGACTACTTCCTTTTCCTTGGTAGTAGCAAGGTTAATCTCATACAGTGTTCCGCCCATCATAATATAGAACATTCCACTTTCATTTTCATACATCAGCTGTCCCAGTTCTGATTTCAGCACTTCGTATGAATGAGTGGATGGTATGAACAGCTCCTCTTCTACTGTATTCGCCACGCTGTCATAATGATAAACACCTACGCCTACCTGACCTTCATGATTTCCCCTGTTCATATAACCATATACAACAAAATCAGCACTTCCGGTTTCATCTACCTTGATAATCCGGATATCATGTTCATTATGATTTTCCCTGGAATCAATTCCCTCATAGCCACGGAAACTGAACACCTGGGAAAGCTTTTTCTCTGTGGCATTGTAGCACCAGAGTTCTCCTTCTTTTACAAAACAGATAATACTTCCAGTCTCATTACTCTTATATTCCACGTCGGACGAACATATTCCAAGTTGTAAATAATTCTCATAAAAATCATCATTCTCTGCCCGGAAAATTTCATCCATGGTTCTCTCAAAATTCAATAGATACATCCGGTCATTGGTATAACGGACACGATAATATTCTTCTACATTATAATATTCCAGTTCTCCATTATCTCCGGTTGCCGTCACTACATAATCCAACAGAATTACATTATAGGAATCATTAATTTCTTTGATGCTTACCGATGGGTCCGTCAAAACGGTTCCATTGAATTTATCCCATGTTACCTGCCGCAGTGTAGAATGAATACTGACATTGGCAAGTGTGGAATTATCTGCAGAAGAATCCGGTTCCATATAAGTTGCCAGGGAGCCGCTTCCATCCTCCTGAAATGTTTTTTCATGGAAATCTTTTGCAAAATCAATGCTTTCTTTCACATAACAATCCTGCGGTTCAATAATCCTTGTATAATAATTTAAAGTATCATCCCCATGCAGTAAATGTATAATCAATAAATATTCTGCATTGGAATCTAAAAGGTTCTGAATCGGAAGGTCTGCTGTAATCACTCCATTCTTCTGGGAATAACTGTCTACCTTCGCATCTGCAATAAGCCGCTTGGTATCCATGCTCCTGATTTCATAGGAAAGTTCATCCACTGCATAACTTCCATTCTGAATCCGGATTGGAAGCAGCCTGTCCGTATCAATCGGTGTAATACTGTCCCTCATGTAAACTGCATTCATTTCATCTACATAACCGTAAAGTTCATTGATTTCCTGCTCTTTATAATAAAGTTGGACAGTCGGCAGTGTTGCCTCTTCCAGTTCTGTTGTCATATCGGGATTTGTTTTATTTGTCAAAAAACTAAACACTACGGTTGATACCAGAAACACCCCTGCTAACACCAGTGCCCGAATCATTCCTTTATTCATCTGTATTCCTCATCTTCCTAAACTATGAAAAACACGCTTTGCGAGTTTCTCGAATTATCGCGGTGCTCGTCAAATCTGCATGCAAGCATGCGATTTTTCTCGCTACTCGCGTAAACAAACAATATAGCCATCAAAAAACGACAGCTATATTGTAATTCCTTTTTTGCAAAAGCTCAACCTCTATTTTATTGTCCGCTACCACCATCTGCGGCAACGTCTGTAACGGCACCTGCGGTGAAACATCTCATTAAACAGAAGAATTTCTACCAATCCATTCCCACAGCCGTTTCTTCCACAGCCAGAGCCTCTTACATTCTGTCCTTCCATCGGAGCATCCGTGTCTTCCCGGCTTTCACTAAGTCCTGCCTTATCACGGATTCTCTTACAAATCTGCCGCAGCATCAGCCGGTCCGGATATTCATCAAACATGAGACTTCCCTCATATTCCATCTTATCGCATTCTTCTTCCACCAGCTCCTGTACTTTTCTTACCTCCAGCGGATACATCTCTTTCATGCGGTCTAAATCCCTCTGATATTCTAACTCCGTCATGTAAAGATTCTGGATTGGATTTGTCATATAAAAGGGCTGTTTGCCCGGCATCTGCTGCTGTTGCATCTTAAAGAAAATATCCTGATTATAATCCAATGTTTCCTTCTCTCCTGATTCTCATCAGTATAATATATGCAACAGAGACTGTTTGTTGACGGTCAATATGCTGTTATCTATTTGATTCCAACGACATCAGAAATAATACAGCTGTCAGTTCCTTCGGGAACATGGCATGCAGTTTCAGAATTTCTTTTGAAGTCAGTGTGTCCTGTTGTGCGGCATAATATGCAGCCGCAGCCACCAGCATTTCTTTTCCAAAGTTTTTAACTTCTGCAATCAGTCCTGCCGGCTCCTTCAATTTATGTTCCACAATGCATTCTGTCACCTGTCTTAACTCTGCATCTGCTAACTTCTTATGAAGTGTTTCCACAAAATGTTCCATGGAATATTCCATCGTTACATCTACATCAAATACCTCTCCACAGATTTCTGCCGCCGCAAGAAAATATTCCCTTGGTGACATTTTTTCCTTTTCGCTTCGTTCTGCCAGAAGTGTGTGTACTTTATTAAATTCGCTTTTCTTGGTAAAACGTTTTACCGGGACATCATCCCTGACCAGCAAATCCAGTTCTGTCATCCGATGCAGAAAGCGTTCCATTGCCCTGCGGTACTTCTCCATGGATTCCTTTTCAAAGGTATATACATAGCCGTAATATTTTCCATAAACCTTCATGGTATCCTGATATCCCATTCTGGCATTTGCCATTAAAAGAGCATGGTCAAAATTCATCATGGTTCCAAGGGAACGGCTTGGCTTGATATAAGTTACATACGGCCGCTTTGCATAGGCATCGTGCGCCGGTGACGTATGTAAATCAACAGCAATAATCTGCTGTGCACCCATTCGGATAGCAAGGTCAATCGGAAGATTATCATAATAGCATCCATCAAGATACGTTGCCTCTCCGATTTTGTGCATCGGAAATAACGGAAAGATTGCCGAAGATGCCAGAATATAATCTTTCATAAGTCCTTCCGGAATCTCACGTTTTGTCAGTTCGCAGGGTTTTAAAGATGGAAATTCCACTGTAACCAGACCGAAATCTGTCTTTGATTTCCGAATCTTATCCTCTTCAATCAGCGTTTCAATAAAAGCTGTAAAAGGTGAAATATCTGCGCCTTTATTCTTTACATATTTCTTAAGGAATGGGCCAATTGCCTCTCTCTGGTCATACATGCCCTCTATAGTAGCCGTCAGATTGATTCCATCCTCCATCATATCTTCCATGGTTATAGTGCTCCACAGTTCATAAGCTCTGTCATAATCTCCCGTTGCCATTAAAGCTCCATTAATAGAACCTATGGATGTTCCTGTTACAATCTGATAATCGATGCCAAGTTCATTTAATGCTTTCCAGACTCCCAGTTCATAGGAGCCTTTCGTACCGCCTCCACTTAATGCAATTCCACGTTTCATATAAGTCCTCCTCCGGTTATCTCTCGGCTTCTGCCCTTCTTTTATGAAAGCCAGACTGTCAGTTTCTCGCCATTGAATGCGAACTCATTTTTACGTCCTTTGTAACATACTACAAATTTCTTATATACTTTTTCATAGCCTTTATGCAGCATCCGAACGGTTAATGTCTCATCCTTTGTGATGGTCATCTCATATTCATTATATGCGCCATCCTGATATGCAAAATCTTCTCCGTTATCCTGATAATGTACATAGCGGCCTTCTCCCGGATATACGTCAAGAATCAGGGTATCCAGTTCAATTTCTCCCACATACTGCATTGGTTCAAAACACGGGATAATACTTCCTGCTTTTACAAAGATCGGACATACATCAAGAGGTGCGTCTTTTACAATATACTGCTTTCCGGTATATTTTTCCTTTGTATCATAGTCATACCAGGTTCCCTCCGGCAGATACAAAAGCTTCTTCGTCATTCCCTGCTCTACTACAGGAGCTACCAGCATATGCTCTCCAAACAGGAATTCTCCATTAAGATTCCATGTTTCTTTATCTTTCTCATAATGTAATACCAATGGGCGGATTACCGGCATACCATCCTGCTCCGTCTCATGGAACAAATCATAAAGATATGGCAGTAATTTATATCGAAGTTCAATATATTTCCGGTTAATATTTAATGTTTCTTCTCCGAAAAGCCACGGCTCCTGTCTGGTAGAACCCTTGGAAGAATGATTCCGGAACAATGGCGAAAAGCAGCCTACCTGTACCCATCTTGTCAACAGTTCCGGTGTCACATCTGCTCCAAATCCGCCTACATCTGTTCCGATAAATACCATACTGGATAATCCCAGGTTACACATCTGAGGTATCGCCATACGCAGATGCTCCCACAGACTCTGATTATCTCCTGTCCATGCTGTGGTATATTTCTGGGAACCGCTGTAGCATGCACGGCTAATTACAAATGGTCTTCTTCCATCCTGTTTCTTTAATCCCTCATAGGTTGCCTTTGCCATCAGATGACCATAGACATTGTGCATCTGGCCATGGTCACATGGTCTGTCTTCATCTGTAAATACGACATCTTCCGGCAGTTCTCCGCGAAAGCTTGCCGGCTCATTCATATCATTCCACACACCACGGACCCCTAAGTCCACAAGATACTTCTGCTTCTCTCCCCACCACTGTCTTACTTTCGGATTTCCAAAGTCAGGGTATACGGCATCTCCAGGCCATACTGCATTTACATAGGTATCTCCTTCCGGTGTCTTGGCAAAATAACCATGTTCCATACCTTCATCATACATATCATAACCAGGGTCTAATTTGACACCCGGATCAATGATAGTAACGATTTTAAATCCTTTTTTCTTTAAATCTGCAATTACTTCACCCGGCTTGCCAAAATCTTTTTCATTCCAGGTAAAGACACGATATCCATCCATATAATCAATATCCAGGTGAATCGTATCAATCGGAATCTTTAATGCACGGTATTTATCCGCAATTGCACGCACCTCTGCCGAAGTTTCGTATCCCCAGCGTGACTGATGATAACCTAATGTATATAGCTGCGGAAGAGGTGTTCTTCCGGTAAGATAAGTATAATTAGCTACTACTTCCGGCATATTATCCCCGGCAATAAAATAGTAATCCAGATTGCCACGGTCCGAGCCAAAGAAATAGTATTCTTTATTTTCTTTTGCCAGATCAAAATAAGTCTTACAGGTATTATCAAAAAAGATTCCGTACACGCAGTTTTCACGCAATGTTATAAAAAACGGAATTGATTTATACAATGCTTTAAAGGCTTCCGTATGCGCTGCCGGATTATCTGTATTCCACATCTCATAATCGTAATTCTTCTTATTTAATACGCCTGCTTTATCGCCAAAACCATAGAAGGCTTCGTCTCCTTCCATGCGTTTTACAGCCTGCACATGATAATTCTTATCTGTCGCCTGCGGCACTTCATGTCCTTCTGCTTTTAAGAATTCAATAAATTTCTCACTAATCTGTGTTGCAAATTCTCTTCCACCACGATAGTCCGCACAGAGAAGCTTTCCATTCACATCATAAAAATCCACCATAAAGTTATCATACACTCGTACCACTAAGCTGGCAGTGCGGACTTCCAGGTAATCGATTCCCTCCTGGACATCAAAATGCACATGTTTTGACTTATCCCCTTCTATTGCCTTTGAGCGATGCTCTGTTCTCTCAAATGGTACAAATACATTTATAATTTTATCTGTCAGAACCTCTAAGCTTCCCTCACCATATTCAAACGTAAAATGAATGATTCCATTCTCCACATGATAAGATTTTCTCTTTCCCAGCATACTTTTCCTCCGTTTTGCTTATATCAGTAACAATGTGCCACCCACTATCATAAGTAATCCAAAGAATGCCTTTGGCTGCAGTCTTTCATTTAAAAATACAGATGAAAATACAATTGTAACTACAATGCTTAATTTATCAATCGGTACCACTACACTGGCTTCACCCAACTGCAATGCCCGGTAATAACAAAGCCAGGATGCTCCCGTCGCTATTCCGGAAAAAATCAGAAACATTCCATCCCGGAAGGTCATACTCCGGACCTGTTTCTGTTTCTTTGTCACAAATACTACTACCCATGCCATGACAAGTACCACACCGGTACGATATGCCGTTCCGAGGTTGGAATTCACCCCATCCATTCCCACCTTGGCAAGGATGGACGTCAAGCTGGCAAATACTGCCGACAGCAATGCATACAGAAGCCATGCCCGGCTCTTCGTGCCACCGCTTTTCTTTCTGGTAATCATAAGCATCGTTCCAACGCCGATTAATACCATGGCAATGATTTTCTTCTCGTTCAGTCCTTCATTTAAGAAAATAACTGCCAGAATCATTGTCAGGATTGTACTAGATTTATCAATCGGAGTTACTTTGTTTACATCACCTAACTGCAATGCCCTGAAATAACAAAGCCAGGATGCTCCTGTCGCTATTCCGGATAATGTAAGATAAATTAATGTCCGTGTTCCTATACTTCTGATTGGAGTATAAGAACCGGTAATCCATACCATAATCCAGGCAAAAATCAATACCACGATGGTCCGAATGGCTGTTGCCAGATTTGAATCCATTTTTTTAATACCGACTTTCGCCAATATTGCCGTAATGCCCGCAAAAAAAGCAGAACCACATGCATAGGCAAGCCACATATTTCATTCCTCTTTTCTATTATCCAATGGAGCTGCCATCTTAATCTGCACTGCAGCAGACTTTATTTTTACCGCCTACTTTTGCATCGTATAAAGCTTTATCTGCCTGCTCAAAAAATAAGCTGGCTGTCGGATATTCTTTTGCATACTCTGCTACTCCGATACTGATGGTAAAACTCTTTGCTCCATCTTCACTTTCTAATTTTCGTTTTTCAAATTCCCGTCTGATTTTATCTGCCAGTAAAACAGCATCTTTTTTATCTCTGCCCGGCATAATCAGTGCAAACTCTTCTCCGCCATAACGGGACGCAAACTCTTTTTTTCCTTTGCATTGTTCAAATACAGATGCCACTTCACGGATTACTTCATCTCCATAAGCATGACCATATGTATCATTTACTTTTTTGAAATTATCAATATCCGCAATCAAAATGGAAAAAGTCTCACCCTTTTCTTTGTAGCGTTTCATATAATTTTCCAGTTCTTCATAAAAAGCTTCATGATTATACATATGGGTCAGGGAATCCTTCCAACCCTGAAGGTCCAATGCAATTGTGGATTTACGAATCTGCTCTACCATAACAGCATAGGCCGCTGCCACAAACAAAAATACAATAATGTCAACTGCTTCCGTTTCTAATGTTTCAAATGCTGACTGCGGTACAAACACATAAAGATACAGAAGATAAATCAGCACACTCACCACTGTCTGTATCAGAATGAATATCCGCTGACGGTATACTGACGCAATGGCAATCGGTGCTAACAATATCATAGGAAATACTTTGATATTGGTATAAGATACCGCCATTACCAGGATATATAGATTTACTACCACCATAGAAACAGCTGCCATCCATTTCTCTGTCACCCGGTTTCCTGCATACAGTAAAATAAGCCGATATACTCCTACTACAACCGCTCCACCGATAACCGGTTTTAAGAAAAACTGCTGCAGATAGTCCAGTCTTGTACATTCCGGTGTTGGCTGATAAAAGAAGACCAGCAGCAATGCCGCTACAGCACTCAGCCCCCATACCCTTAACAATGTAGCAAATACTACTTTATTCCATTCTTCTGCCTCTTTTGGCATTTCTCTTCTCTTGTTCGTTCTTTCCTGCACCCTTCATTCCCCCATACATATCCTATTTCAGAAATCCATTTACAATCTGCTCTTCTGCCTCTTTTTCAGACAGTCCGAGTGTCATCAACTTAATCAGCTGTTCTCCCGCTATTTTTCCAATTGCTGCTTCATGAATCAATGCTGCATCGATATCATTCGCTGCAAGAGATGGAATTGCCTCCACCTTTCCATTGTCCATGATAATGGCATCGCATTCTGTATGTCCGCTGCATGCATTATTCCCACGAATATAGGAAACAAACTTCTGATGGGAATCTCCCTTTGCTACAGAACGGGATACCACATTTGCACTGGAATGTGCTCCATTTAAATCTACCGTAAAATCCGTCTCTGCCTTCTGCTGTCCATGAGTCATAATTCTCTCATGAATCACCAGGGACGCATCTTCCTTAAGGTCCGCCTCGGTTGTACGGATTGTGGAGTCTACTCCTTTAATCTGAACACTGTCCATATCCATAAATCCACCTTCTTCAATGTGAATCACAGTAGTTGGATTTAAGACTCTGGCTCCATTTCCATCCCCTTCACCATAATGCTTTTCTACATATTTTACTTTTGCATTCTTTCCTATATAAAAGGTGTGGATTCCATCATGCTGTGATGTCTGATCTCCGCAGTTGTGGATACCGCATCCCGCAATGATTGTCACATCTGCACCTTCCCCGATATAAAAATCATTATATACCAAATCCTTTAAGCCGCTTTCACTTAAAATAACCGGAATATGCATACTCTCATTCTTTGTTCCCGGCTTTACATAAATATCAATTCCCGGCTTGTCCTTCTTGGTTACGATATCAATATTTGCAGTTGTATTTCTTGCCTCCAGTTTTCCGTTGTTGCGGATGTTATATGCGCCTTCCGGCACGCTGTGCAAATCTGATATCTCTGCTAAAAGATTCTTTTCAATACTGTCCATTTTCTCACCTTTTCCTAGACTAATTTTTCCATCAAAGTAGAGCAGGCTTCACTGCTGCCTAACAGCTTCGGAAGCACTTCTTCCCGGCTTCCGGCTGTGCTTACTTCTCCGTCTGCAATTACGATAATCTGGTCTGCAATATTTAAGATTCTCTCCTGATGTGAAATAATCAGAATCGAACCATTGATTTTCTGATACATATTCTCAAATACCTGAATCAGATTGTTAAAACTCCAGAGGTCAATTCCTGCCTCCGGCTCATCGAATATGGATAATTTGGTTCCTCTTGCAATTACCATTGCAATCTCGATACGCTTTAACTCTCCACCGGAAAGACTGTCATTTACCTCCCTGTCAATATAATCCTTTGCACAAAGTCCCACCTCAGAAAGATAGGAGCATGCCTGGCTGATGGAAATATCCTTTCCTGATGCCAGTGTAATCAGATCTTTTACAGTCAATCCCTTAAATCTTACCGGTTGCTGAAAAGCAAAACTGATTCCCTTTCTTGCCCGCTCGGTAATGTACAGTCCGGTAATATCCTCGCCATCTAATAAAATCTGTCCGGAAGTCGGTGTTACTATTCCGGCAATCAGCTTCGCCAGAGTGGATTTACCTCCTCCGTTTGGTCCGGTAATTGCGACAAACCGGTCTTCTATTTTCAGATTGATATTTTTTAATATTTCCTTGTCCGCTGTTTCATCATTTACCTGAAAACTAATGTCTTTTAATTCCAGCATTTCTCTTTCCTCACCTTACTGTCAGATTCACCCATTTACCCCTCTGTAAACCTGTTTTTTATAAAAAAAGGATAGCACAAAATGGCTTTTTTGCCAACTTCTTTCCCTTCTATTATACATTTTGGATTCTTTTTAAAGAAATATTAATAAATTTTTATCGAGATTTACCGTTGTTTTTTTTCTTAAATAGATATATCCTTATTCAGTCAAAAGTAAATTATATGTAAAAAGTATGTAATCTACTGGGAGGAGAACCATTATTATGAAAGAAAAACATTCTTTTTCAAATAAGTGCAAGAACTTATTTCTAAAACTAAAAAACAAAATAAATACTTTTAAGAACCGGGAGAAGAAACCGCATCCGCGTCTTGACCGTGCAGTTGTGATTATGAACAAATACTCTTTAGTATTCCATCTGCTGCTGTCCTGTTTCCTCGTTCTGGTAATTGAATGTATTTCCAGACGAAATGTGCTTTCTGCATTTTCCTTTATTGCAGGACACACGATGGCTTACCTTTATAACTCATTTATTATTTTTGCAAGTTTATCCTTAGTCTATCTGATTCGAAGAAGAGCACTTGCCCGTCTCTTAATCAGCGGCTTCTGGATTTTCCTTGGAACCATCAATGGTGTTATTCTTTCCAAACGTGTAACTCCATTTGGTTTTACAGATTTAAAATGTCTGTCTGACTTATTTGCCATGCAGAACACCAAATACTTTACCTTTGGTGAGGCGCTCGCCGTTATTATCGTAGTCGGCCTTTTCCTTCTTTTCTGCATCTGGCTTTTTATCAAAGGACCAAAATACCAGGGCAAAATCAACTGGATTGTAAGTCCTCTTATGGTTGCTGTTATCTTCCTGATGTTACCAGTAACTACCAAGGCAGCCCAGTCTAACAATATTGTTGCTTCTTATTTTGCAAATATTGCACAGGGCTATGAGAATTACGGTTTCGTCTACGGCTTCTCATCCAGTGTCGTTGACCGCGGTATGAAAAAACCGGACAATTATTCCGAAGAACGTATTGCTAAAGTAGAGGCTGCTGTTCCGGAAGAAACTACCGAAGTTGCAGAAGATACACCAAATATTATTGTTGTTTTACTGGAATCCTTTGTAGACCCTTCTGATGTTAAGTTCTTACAGACTTCAGAAGACCCGGTTCCAAATTTCCATAACTTATTAAATAATTACTCTTCCGGCTACTTAGAGGTACCTGTTGTTGGTGCCGGAACAGCCAATACAGAGTTTGAAGTATTAACCGGTATGAGCATGAAATACTTTGGTACCGGCGAATATCCTTATAAAACTACTTTAAAAGAAATTGCCAGTTGTGAAAGCATTGCTTCCGACCTTGGAAGTCTCGGTTACAGTACACACGTTGTACATAACAACGGTGGTAACTTCTACAGCCGTGCCAACGCTTTCTCCCTGATGGGATTTGACAGCTTTACCAGTAAAGAGTGTATGAACATTCAGGAGTACACACCACTTGGTTCCTGGCCAACTGATAACATCTTAATCAGCGAAACCTTAAAGGCTATGGATTCCACACCTGACCAGTCAGACCTGGTATATACCATTACCGTACAGGGACATGGTGATTATCCTACTGAAAAGATTCTTGAGAATCCGGAAATTGCAGTAAGCGGTGCCGCAGATGAAGCTTCTAACAATCAGTGGGAATATTACATTAACATGATTCATGAAGTAGATAAATTCATCGGCAACTTAACCGAGGAACTTTCCAAACGTGATGAGAAGACCATCGTTGTGTTCTTCGGTGACCACCTTCCTACTATGGGACTTACCGATGATGATATGGTATCCGGTGACATTTTCAAAACCAAATATGTTACCTGGAACAACTTCGGTTTACCAAAACAGGATGCTGACTGTGCTGCTTATGAATTATTAGCAAACATTACCAATCAGCTTGATATTCACAAAGGAACCATGTTCTCTTACATCCAGAGCCAGAAAGGTTCTGCTTCTTACGATGAGAACTTAGAGAATCTGCAGTATGACCTTCTTTACGGAAAACGTTATGCTTACAATGGAACAGATAAATATCCTGCAAGTGATTTGATTATGGGTATTGACGATGTAACGATCAACAGCGTATGGAAATCCGACGATAACAAATTATGTATCTATGGTTCCGGATTCACTCCATGGACGAAGATTTATGTAAATGGAGAAAAGGTATCCACTTCCTTCTTAGGAAGCACTATGTTAAAGATTAATCTTGATGATATTGAAGACGGCGATACCATTGTTGCTAACATTGTAGGTTCCAGCAGTACCATCTTCCGAAGTTCCAACGAGTTCCTCTATGAGGATCCGGATGTAGAGCATACGGAAGAACCTACTACTGAAACCGAACAGCCTTCTACTGATACAGAAGGTTCTACCCAGACCACCGAGAAATCCACAGAGCAGTCCTCTGAACAATCATTAAGTGGTGCTGGTACAGCAACTGACCAGTCAGTAGAAAATGCAATTAATACTCCGCTGACACAGAATTAAGCTACGAGAAACACGCGTAAACTACGAGAAACACGCTTTGCGAGTTTCTCGAGTTATCGCGGCGCTCGCCAAATCTGCATGCAAGCATGCGATTTTTCTCGCTACTCGCGTAAAACAAAGCCCCTATGGGATGAATTCTTTTATCAGACTTCTCCCATAGGGGCTTCGCTGTTTATTTTATATTGCTCATCTTACATTCTTTTATTTCACATAATTCTTATCTACATTGACGACAATATGATACTGTTCTCCCAGCTTTTCTTTCACCTGATGCTCCAGCTCTTTTAATACTGCATCATCACTGGAACGATAGCCAAATGGAATCACTACATCAAAGATAAGATTGGTATGAGTCGGTCCCTGCACCATACGGAAATCATGCATGGTAATTACCTCATCAATATTCTTTAAAATACCAGCAACCGTTTCTTTTATTTCTGTCAGTTCCTTACTTCCGGTAATTACAGGATCCATATGTATGACAGCCTCACAATGTAGTTCCTTTTTTAGTTTCATTTCTACATTGTCAATCATATCATGTATTACAAGGATATTCATCTCTGCCGGAACTTCCGCATGAAGTGATACCATCAGACGACCCGGGCCATAGTCATGCACCACCAGATCATGTATACCGATAATCATTTTTTCTTCCAGTACCAGATCTTCAATCTCTTTTACAAACTCTTCCTCCGGTGGCTGTCCCAGCAATGGATTTAATGTCTCTTTTGCCGCATTAATTCCACCATATAAGATAAACAGTCCCACCGCTACACCACAGTAGCCATCAATATTGACCGATGTAAATTCTGCAATCAATGTAGTAATTAAAACCACAGATGTGGTAATGCTGTCACTTAAACTATCCATGGCAGTTGCCCGCATAGCTGCTGAATTAATCTTTTTTGCAATTCTCCTATTGTAGAAGGTCATATACAGCTTCACCGCAATGGATATCAGAAGAATCACGATAATTAATGCCGAGCACTCTGTTGCTTCCGGATGAAGAATTTTTCCAACAGAATCCTGTATCAGTTCTACCGCCATAATCAAAATAACCGCAGCAACTACAAGTCCGGAAACATATTCCATTCTTCCATGTCCAAATGGATGCTCAGAATCCGGCTTTGCTGCTCCTAACTTAAAGCCCAGCAGCGTTACTATAGAGGAACCTGCATCTGACAGGTTATTGAAAGCATCTGCGGTAATCGCAATGGATTTACTGATGGTTCCCGCAATAAATTTTCCTGTAAACAGTAATACATTTAGTAAAATGCCAACAATACCACATAAAGTACCGTAGGCAAGCCGTACCTTCTCCGGCTTGTCATCTTCCCGGATAAATATCCGGGCTAATAATGTTATCATAAATCTTCTCCTTTTTTGCTCCCTTATTCATTTTCCGCTAATTCAAGACTTTAAAATCCTTCAACGGCCAATACCGGAAAACTGCTTTTCCAAGTATTTTATCTTTCTTAACATATGTATTGGTCCAGTATCTTCCATCATAGGAATTATTCCGGTTATCTCCCATTACAAAATAACTGTCTTCCGGCACCTCAAAGGTATAAGGTCCCGTAGCTATTGTCCAGGTTTCCTTCAGATAATCCTCTTCTAAAAGTTCTCCGTTGACGTACACCTTGCCATTTTCTATTTTTACTGTATCTCCCGGACAGCCAATAACACGTTTTACATAGTTCTGGCTCTCATCATCCGGGAACTTAAAGATAATAATATCTCCACGTTCCGGCTCCGAAAACAGATACGCCCAGCGGAATCCAATCAGCTTATCTCCTGTCATAATGGTATTTTCCATAGAACCGGATGGAATCTCTGCATTAATCAATACAAAGCGGTTTAAAAACATAGCAATCAGGACAGCTGCCACAATTGTAATTACCCAGCTTAGAAATTCTCCTGCTGCGGAAGCTGCATTCTTTCCGTCAGAATTCTTTTTTCTCTTCCTGCCACTTCCAGTTTCTGAGTTTTCGTCTTCCGGTTTTTCTAATTCTTCCCGGTAGTCCTCTGACTCTTCCGTTTCTTCGACATCCTCAAGGTCATCTATATATTCCAATTCTTCATTTCTTTCTTTTTTCTGCATCTATATACTGCCTCCGGTCTCTTTTTCTTCCCGTTGTTCGTTCTATTATACTCCATGCAGGAAAGAAATTCCACTGGAAATCAAGATGAAGTTGGCTTGTAACCCACTTGTAGCCCACCCGTAACCCACTTGTAACCCTCGACCTCATTTTATGCCTTTTTTCTCCCCTCTATGAGAATATTCTGACAACTCCAAGAAACACGCTTTGCGAGTTTCTCGTGTAAATTAAAAAGTCCCCGAAACATAACGTTTCGGGGATATTTTCTATATGTTCAATGACATCCACTCGACCTACAGAACCTGCCACCGGCAGCTTCCTACGGATGCTTAGCAACTAAGATTCAAACTTCGTCTACGACTCGTTTTCATCAAGTCTCGGGATGGGCTTTCGCACTAACCTCATTCTTCGCTTACGCTCGAATTCACTAAGTGCTCAATGCCTAGCAAACACCCTGAGCGAGCATAGCCTCAGCTACCTTCTCAAAGCCTGCGATGTTAGCTCCTGCTACATAGTTACCTTCCATGTTGTAACGTTTTGCAGCATCATCAATGTTATGGTAGATATTTACCATAATCTGTTTTAACTTAGCATCTACTTCTTCGAATGTCCAGCTTAAACGCTCTGAGTTCTGGCTCATCTCTAATGCAGAAGTTGCAACTCCACCTGCGTTAGAAGCTTTACCACAGATGAACCATACTCCGTTATCCTGTAAGTATTTAGTTGCATCTAAGGTTGTAGGCATGTTAGCACCTTCACAAACTGCTTTACATCCGTTTGCTACTAACTGTTTTGCATCGTCGATAAGAAGCTCGTTCTGTGTAGCACATGGAAGAGCGATATCACATTTAATCTGCCATACGCCACGGCCTTCATGATATTCTGCACTCTTTCTTGCTGCAGCATACTCAGTAAGACGTGCACGTTTTACTTCTTTTACTTCTTTTAATAATGCAACATCGATTCCTTCTGGATCATAAATCCATCCGGTAGAATCAGAACAGGTAACAACTTTTGCACCCATCTGCTGTGCTTTCTGGATAGCGTAGATTGCAACGTTACCAGCACCAGATACAACAACTGTCTTACCTTCCATAGATTCGCCATGACATTTCATTAATTCTTCTGTAATGTATAAAAGACCATATCCGGTAGCTTCTGTACGAGCTAAAGATCCACCATAGGTAAGTCCTTTACCTGTCAGAACACCTTCGTACATTCCACGAATTCTCTTATACTGTCCAAACATGTATCCGATTTCTCTTGCGCCTGTTCCGATATCTCCTGCCGGAACGTCAACGTCAGCGCCAATATATTTGCAAAGCTCGGTCATAAAGCTCTGGCAGAATGCCATTACTTCACGGTCTGATTTTCCCTTAGGGTCAAAGTCAGAACCACCTTTACCACCGCCGATTGGAAGTCCTGTTAAAGAGTTTTTAAATACCTGCTCAAATCCTAAGAATTTGATGATTCCGATATTTACGGAAGGATGGAGACGAAGACCTCCCTTGTACGGTCCAATAGAATTGTTGAACTGTACTCTATATCCTGTATTAACCTGAACCTGTCCCTTGTCATCTACCCAAGGTACACGGAATTTAATCTGTCTATCCGGCTCTGTTAATCTCTCAAGTAATGCTTCTTTACGATATCTTTCCTCATTTGCTTCGATTACTGGTCTTAAAGACTCCAGTACCTCTTCTGCTGCCTGAAGGAATTCTGGCTCAGAAGCGTTTTTTGCTTTTACTCTTTCTAATACTTCATCAACGTAGCTCATATTATATCTCCTTTACATATTAATTTGAGTATTATATATACATCAACACTACTATTTTAGTATGAAATGAATTTTTTCGCAACGTTTTTTTCATATTTATGCCAAAAACTTTATACTTTTGTGTACTTTTTCTCATTTTTTGCAAGTTTTGTACCAGGAAAATTCATTTTTGTAATTAAAAAGAAGTAGAAAACAGCTTTCTGCTTTTATTTTCCACTTCTTTTTTTGTATAAATATGCTATTTTTTATTTTTCAGATATGGTTCATATTTCTTCTGGAAGAACTTCACCAGTTTTCCCAGTGTTTCAATCAGAATCTCACTTTCCTGGTCAGTCAGGCTTTCCTTGATATCATGTATCATATTGCTGTGAAAACGTGCATGATGCTCATATGCCCGGACTCCGGAATCTGTAAGTGATACACGGACCACCCTTTTATCCTTGTCATTTCTGCACCGATTTACATAACCTTTCTGTTCCAGTGCTTCAATTGCTTTTGTCAGGGTTCCTGTTGTAACATTCATCTTCGCTGCCACTTCCGACATCCGCTTTGGTTCATCCAGACCAATTGCCTCTATAATATGCATATCATTACCGGAAATGTTCATGAATTCTCCGGTAATTAAGCATTTCTCCTCAATCTCCATCAAATCATTAAACAGCTTTACCAGAGTGTCGTTTAAGGTTTTATCCGTGTTCATTCTTATCTCCTTTTACCAGGTCAGTACTGCAGCGCCCCAGGTGAGTCCGCCACCGAAACCGGCCAGTACAATTTTATCTCCTCTATGTATCATACCACGCCGGTTGATATTATCAAGCAAAATCGGCACACTTGCTGCCGAAACATTGCCACATTCCGTCAGATTTACCGGGAATTTGTCCATCGGCTGTTTTAACCGCTTTGCTACTGCCTCGATAATCCGCAAATTTGCCTGATGCAATATAAACAGTGAAATATCCTCTGTCTTTAAATCCGCTTCTTCCAGTACCTTTGTAATGGTTGCAGGAACCGTACGGACTGCAAATTTATAGACTTCCTGTCCATTCATGCTCACATAATCCAGTGGACTTTCCATCTTATGATAAGGATTATTTACTGGACGGTTTTTGCAGGCTAATACCAGTCCCTTTGCGCCGTCCGAGCCCTGTACCACATGGCAGAGATTCTCTTCTTCTGCCCGGACTACGGCTGCTCCTGCACCATCTCCAAAAAGGACACAGGTGCTGCGGTCATTCCAGTCCATAATTTTAGAAAGTACTTCTGCCCCGATTAAGAGTGCATTTTTAAATCTGCCACTGGCAATATAAGCCTGTGCTGTGCTCAATGCAAATAAGAATCCGGAGCATGCTGCACCAAGGTCAAAGGCTACGGCATTTACTGCTCCGATTTCCCGCTGCACTTCGCAGGAAAGTGTCGGCACCAGATGATCCGGAGTTACAGTGGCTGCAATGATAAGTTCCACTTCTTCCGGCTTCATATCTGCATCTGCAAGTGCTTTTTTCGCTGCTTCTGTGGCAAGGGATGTTGTTGTCTCTTCCGTTGCAAGATGTCTTGTCTTTATTCCTGTTCTGCTGGAAATCCATTCATCGGAAGTATCCATAATCTGACTCAAATCATCATTGGAAATTTTTCTTTCCGGTAACGCACTTCCAGTTCCACATATTCGAATGTTCATGCTCTGCTCCTTTAAAATTTACGGAAACGTTCATAACGTGCTTTTGCAATTTCTTCTCCGCTCTTTCCTTCGTATGATTCTAAGAATTCACGAATGCATTTATGCATATAAGCTGCAATGGAACTCAATGCTTCATCATCTGCTCCACCATACTCCGGTATAATTTTCTCGATAATACCAAAGTCTAAAAGATCTTTCGCAGTTATCTTCATTACTTCCGCTGCTTCCTTGGCACGCTTGCCATCCTTCCAGAGAATGGATGCAAAGCCTTCCGGAGAGAGTACGGAATAAGTTGCATTCTCCATCATGCAGACTTCATTTCCAACTGCCAGTGCCAATGCACCGCCGCTTCCGCCTTCTCCTATCATAAAGGTAATAACCGGAACTTTCAATCCTGACATTTCATAAAGATTTCTTGCAATGGCTTCTCCCTGTCCGCCTTCCTCTGCTTCCATGCCGCAGAATGCTCCGGCTGTATTAACAAAGGTGATAATCGGACGATGGAATTTCTCTGCCTGCTTCATCAGACGGATTGCTTTCCGGTATCCTTCCGGAGATGGCATTCCGTAATTATGACGCATGCAGTCCTTCATATCCTTTCCCTTCTGGATTCCGATTACCGTAACCGGCTGTCCGTCAAGGTATGCGATACCGCCCACAATTGCCGGGTCATCCCTGTAATAACGGTCTCCATGAAATTCTATGAATTTGGTAAAGATACTGTTGATATAATCCTCAGCGGACAGACGGTCTACCTTACGTGCCATCTTAACCTTTTCCCAGGCACTCTTTTCCTTTGTATTGTAAGCACGCTCCCGCATCAGCTCTGTCGGTCTTCCGTCTACTTCGGTTGCCGGGTCAAATTTGGCATATCCGTTTACTTTATGCATACGAAGGATTTCATACAGACGTTTCTTTAAATCCTTTCGCTCTACAATTGCATCTACAAAACCATGCTCTAACTGGAACTCTGCTCTCTGGAATCCCTCCGGCAGTTTCTGTCCGATGGTCTGCTCGATTACTCTCGCTCCGGCAAATCCAATCAGTGCGCCAGGCTCTGCTAAAATAATATCGCCTAACATGGCAAAGCTTGCTGTCACGCCTCCAGTTGTCGGGTCAGTTAATACAGAAATATATAAAAGTCCTGCATCGGAATGTTTCTTTAAAGCTGCAGCTGTCTTTGCCATCTGCATCAGGGATACAATACCTTCCTGCATTCTGGCTCCGCCGGAACAACAGAAAAGGATAACCGGAAGTTTTTCTTCCGTGGCACGTTCTACTGCCCCCGCAATTTTCTCTCCGACTGTATGACCCATGCTTCCCATCATAAATCTGGCATCACACACACCAATGACTGCATCTTCTCCGTAAATCTTACCTTTTCCTACGGTTACCGCTTCCTTTAATCCGGTTTTCTCACGGACTGCTGTCAGCTTATCGACATAGCCCGGGAAATCCAGTGGATTCGTTCCATGCTCTTCTGCAAACCATTCTTCAAAGCTCTGTGGGTCTAATACCATCTTCAGACGGTTTCCGGTTTTTACACGGAAATATGCTCCACACTCATAACAGACATAGCGGTTTCTTACTACCTCTGCTTTGTTTACCATTTTGCCACAGGCTTTACAAAGTACTTCTTCTTTCTTTTTTTCTTCCTGTAAAATACCTTCTGTAGCATCTTTTACGGCTTTATTTTCCTTGATTTTATCCAGTAATCTGCTCACTTTACTCACCACTTCCAATCGCAAATGTCAACTCTGCTGTTGCAGCTATTTTTCCATCTACTGTTGCGGTTGCCTTTCCAATTCCAATCGGTCCCTTTACTTTTATGATTTCTGTTTCTAAAACAAGTACATCCCCCGGAACCACTTTTTTCTTAAATTTTGCATTGTTGATTCCAGCAAAATATGCGGTTTTTCCTTTGAATTCATCCTGACAGAGCATTGCTACTGCGCCGGTCTGTGCCAGTGCTTCTATGATTAAAACGCCCGGCATTACCGGTTCTCCCGGAAAATGTCCTGCAAAATAAGGTTCATCAAAAGTAACACATTTTTTTCCTACTGCACGAAGTCCCGGCACCAGTTCTTCGATGGTATCAATCAGAAGAAATGGATGACGATGCGGGATGATTTCCATAATTTCTTTCGTTGTCAGTACTGACATTGTTCCCCTCTCCTTTTATGCCTGATATTTTTTCAGAAGCAGACTTGCATTATGTCCGCCAAAGCCCAGTGAATTGCTGATGGCATATGGTACTTCTTCTTCATACGCCTCTTTGCAGTAATTCAAATCCAGTTCTTCATCCGGTGTCTCATAACCTACGGTTGCATGAATGTAACCTTCTTCAATTTCCTTTACACAGGTCAGGCACTCAATGGCTCCTGCTGCTCCAAGAAGATGTCCAATCATGGATTTGGTAGAATTAATCCGGATGTCCTTTGCATGCTCGCCAAATGCCAGCTTGATTGCTCTTGTCTCAAATAAGTCATTATGATGGGTACTGGTTCCATGGGCATTGATATAAGTAATCTCTTCCGGATTTGTGCCGGCATCCTTCAATGCATTGGTCATTGCGGTTGCTGCGCCTGCACCATCCTCTGCCGGTGAGGTAATATGATATGCGTCTGAAGAACAGCCGTATCCGGTTACTTCTGCATATATCTTTGCTCCACGTTTTTTAGCATGTTCTAATTCTTCTAAAATTACGATTGCTGCACCTTCACCCATAACAAAACCGCTTCTGTTTTTATCAAATGGAATGGATGCATGTTTTGGATCATCCGAAGAAGTAAGTGCTGTTAAAGAGGTAAATCCTGCAATTCCAAGAGGAGTAATGCAGCTTTCTGTTCCACCTGCTACCATTACTTCTGCATCACCATACTGGATGGTACGGAAGGCTTCGCCAATGGCATTCGTTCCTGACGCACAGGCGGTACTGATATTTAAGCTCTTTCCTTTTAATCCAAACTGAATGGATACATTTCCTGCTGCCATATTGGAAATCATCATCGGGACGAATAAAGGATTTACTCTTCCCGGTCCCTTTTCCAATAATTTGCTATGCTCTCTTTCGATTGCCTGTAAACTTCCGATTCCGGAGCTGATGGAAGTACCCACACGGTATGCATCCTCTGCTTCCATAGAAAGACCGGAATCCTCCAGTGCTTCTTTGGCTGCCGCTACAGCAAACTGACAGAATGCTTCCATTCTCTTTGCAGAACGAAAATCCATATATTCCTTTGCATCAAAATCTTTTACTTCTGCTGCAAGATGACATTTATAGTCTGTTGCATCAAAATGCGTAATCTCTCCAATGCCTACCTTCTGCTGCTTTACTGCAGACCAGAATTCCGGCACACTATTTCCAATCGGGGTAATTGCACCCAATCCTGTTACTACAACTCTACGATTCATGTTCCTATCCTCTCTATCTAAACAATCCATCTCACGCCGTTCATCACCAGCTGTTTCTATATCTACATGGTCATTCCGCCATCTACTGCCAGAACCTGCCCTGTAATATAACCCGCCTCTTCAGATGCTAAGAATGCTACTGCTGCTGCAATTTCTTCCGGCTTTCCGATTCTTCCCAGTGGAATGTTATGAAGCATATTTTCTTTTACCGTATCCGGTAAATCTTTTGTCATGTCCGTCTCTATCATTCCCGGTGCTACTACATTTGCAGTAATACCACGGGAGGAAAGCTCTCTTGCAACACTCTTGGTCAATCCGATGACTCCGGCTTTTGCTGCACAGTAATTTGCCTGACCGGCATTTCCGGTAATTCCGGATACGGATGATATATTGATAATTCTTCCACTTTTCTGTTTTAAGAAATAACGGGATGTATGATGAATGGTATGGAATACGCCTTTTAAGTTTGTCTCATAGACTGCATCAAATTCTTCATCATTCATCTTCATCACAAGATTATCTCTTGTAATTCCTGCATTATTTACAAGAATATCCAGATGTCCGTATTTCTTTATGATGTCTCTGATCATGGTCTGGCATGCCTCATCATCTGCCACATTGCACTGATAGGATTCTGCTCTGCCACCCATATCGGTAATCATTTTTACTACTTCTTCTGCCCGCTCTTTGCTGCCATTGTAATTTACAATTACCGCTGCCTTGTCCTTTGCCAGACGAAGGGCAATCGCACGGCCGATTCCTTTCGCTGCACCGGTCACCAGTGCTACTTTATTCTCCAACATACGCTTTATAATCCTCCAGTTTTTCAATGCTTACGGTTTTGACATCCCGGTTGATTTTACGCATAAATCCGGATAAGGTGTGTCCCGGTCCGATTTCTACAAATTCATCATAACCGTCTGCAATCAGACGCTCGATGCTCTGCTGCCATCTTACGGAAGAAGATACCTGCTTCTGTAACAGCTCTTTTACCGGCTCTGTTGTGGTAACGTAATCTGCTGTCACATTGGTTACATATGGAATGCTAAATTCCTGCAGCTTGGTGTTTTCCAGTACTTCTGCCAATTTTTCTCCGGCTCCGGTCAACATAGCGGAATGGAATGGTCCGCTTACTTTTAATGGAACCACACGCTTTGCTCCGGCTTCCTTTAATGCTGCACCGGCTTTTTCTACTGCTGCTTCTTCTCCGGTAATTACAATCTGTCCCGGGCAGTTATAATTTGCTATGGATACAATTCCTTCGGTATTGCTGCATACTTCTTCAATGGTCTTTGCATCCAGTCCTAAAACAGCTGCCATTGCTCCACCGGTTGGCACTGCTTCCTGCATAAAGATTCCTCTTGCACGAACGACACGAAATGCATCTTCCATACTCATGACACCGGATGCAATTAATGCACCATATTCTCCAAGGCTTAATCCTGCACAGGCTGCCGGTTCTTTTCCGGCTTTCTTTAATGCTGCATAGATTGCTGCTTCTGTGGTCAGCATGGCAATCTGTGTATATTCTGTAATATTGATATCATCATTTTCTTCAAAACAAAGCTTTGCAATATCAAGTCCGGTTACTTTTGAAGCAAGCTCATATACGGCTTTACTCTCTTCACAGACATCATAGAAATCTTTGCCCATTCCAATATACTGCGCTCCCTGTCCAGGGAACATGAATACAACCTTACTCATTTTCTTCTCCTTATTTCCGATTCATCAGACGTTCTGCTTCTGATACGATAGAAGTAATAATTTCCTTACAGGACAATTCATCCTGTATCATTCCGGCAATCTGACCTGCCATCAGGCTTCCATTTACCACATCGCCGTCCATCACTGCTTTGCGAAGGGAACCAAGGGTAAGCTGTTCTAACTCTTCTAATGTTGCACCTTCTTTTTCCATCTTCAGATACTCACGGCTCATCTTATTACGGATGACACGGATTGGATGTCCGGTACTGGATCCTGTTATTTCAGAATCAATGTCTTTGGATTTTATCAGTTTCTCTTTGTAGTTTGCATGTACAATAGATTCTTTGGCTGCCACAAATCTTGTTCCCATCTGAACTGCTTCTGCACCTAACATAAAGGCTGCAGCCATTCCTCTTCCATCTGCAATTCCTCCGGCTGCAATCACCGGTGCATCAATGGCATCTGCCACCTGAGGTACCAATGCCATGGTTGTCGTGGAACCGATATGTCCACCGGATTCCATTCCCTCTGCCACAACGGCATCTGCGCCACCGCGGACCATAAGCTTTGCCATGGCAACACTTGCTACTACCGGAATTACTTTGACTCCCGCTTCTTTCCAGAGACTCATGAATTTGGCTGGATTTCCAGCTCCTGTTGTAACAACCGGAACCTGCTCCTCCACTACCACCTTTGCTACTTCCGGTGCATTTGGATTCATCAACATGACATTTACACCAAATGGTTTACTGGTGCGTTCCTTCACTTTACGAATCTGCTCCCGAACCACTTCAGGCGGAGCACTGGCTGCACCGATAATACCAAGTCCACCTGCTTCAGATACTGCAGCAGCCAGATGATATTCTGCAACCCATGCCATTCCGCCCTGGATAACAGGCTCTTCTATTCCTAACAGTTCTGTGATTCTTGTTTTCATATTCTATTCCTCAACGCCCTTTGCTTTTAAGTAGTCAATAACATCTCCTACAGTTGCGATTTTCTCTAAGTCTTCGGATGGAATCTCTACACCGAATTCCTCTTCCATGCTCATAACCAGTTCAAATAAGTCCAGGGAATCTGCTCCTAAATCATCTTTGAAATTGGATTCTGCTGTTACCTCTCCATCATAATTTAACTGCTCTTTGATTAATTCTGCTAATTTCTCTAACATTATTTTTTCTCCTTTTTTGTCTTTTCTTGTTATATACTTTGACTTGCAAATATTTTGATTATCAAATTATTTGCAAGTCAAAGTATATACATAAATGATTCTGTTGTCAACTATATTTTTATCGCGGTGCTCGTCAAAATCTGCGGAGAAAAGGAATTCGCTCAGGCAATCCTGGCTCTTTCTTTTCTCTCAGTTTTTTTCTCACTACTCGCACAACAAAGAATGTGCCTTGGCACATTCTCGCGCCTGCGGCGGTCGCTTGCGACATCTACCTTATACGCCGCAGTGTGCATCCTCGCGGAGCGTTTTTTACTTTACAGGAAAGCAATTTCCTGTAAAGTAAAAAAAGACAGTGTCGGAACATTTCTGTTCTTTCACTGTCTTATGCTTATTACTTCTTTTATTTTTCTATCACTTATGCAGCTTTCTTACGATTTGATACTACAAAATAAACACCTACTAATAACACTCCAATACATAAGAAGAATACCGGATTGATACCATCACCTGTCTTTGGTGTGCTGTCTTTCTCATGGTTGCCGGAAGTTACAGTCTTACCGGAATTGCTGTTCTTGGTTGCACCAATCACATTGCCACCGGTTACTGCTGTGCCACCGCCTGTTACTGTAGTAGCAGAACTACTTCCACTGTTGTTATTGGATGGATTTGTTGAACCATTGGTATTGGAATTATTTCCATTATCCGGAGTCGGCTGTGGATTCTCTCCGCCAAGGCTCTGGAAGCTGATTCCATTTCCTGTTGCATATACCTGTGCCTGTGTTCCTGAATAACCGGAAATTGTGGATGGGCTCCAGCTGCTCTGGCTTCCGATTGCAGTTACACTTGCCGGAATTAAAATTGTGCTGATACCGCTGCCACTGAACGCATTTGCTTCAATGGTATTAACGGAATCCGGAACAGTCAGTGAAGTAATAGACTTACAGTTTGCAAAAGCACCTGCTCCGATGGTTACAGTACTGGTTGCAATTGTTGCACTGGATTTACCTTCCGGACAACGGATTAATTTGGTCAGTGCTTTGTTATAAAGACATCCGTCACTGGATGCATATGTGCCATTTCCTGATGCAACACTGATAGAAGCCAGTCTGCTGCAGCCGGTAAATACATTGCTTCCGATACTGGAAACACTGGCTGGAATTGTAATTCCTGTTAAAGAGGTACAATCATAAAATGCTTTGTCCCCGATACTTCCTACGGATTCCGGAATTGTAAACTGGGATAATGAACTGCACTCTGCAAATGCCTGGGAACCAATGGATGAAATTGAGGTTCCGATTGAAACGCTGGTAAGGCTTGTACAGTTATAAAATGTCTCCGCCGGAATAGAACCGATATCTCCTTCTATGCTGACAGAACCAAGGCTTGTACAGTTATAGAAAACTGCAGTTCCCATTCCTGTTACATAAGACGGAATTGTCACACTGGTAATGGATGTGTTGGATGCAAATACACCACTTGCAATTGTAGATACAGACTCCGGAATCGTAATTGCTCCGCCAGGTCCGCTATAGGCAACCAGCGTTCCATTGTCATCTACTGTAAATCCATTTTCATCTGTTGTCTCGTCTGCCCGGACGGTCTGTCCTGGCATCACTGCCAGCAGCAAACATACTGCTGCAAAAATAGAAAATCCTTTTTTCAATATCTGCATCTCTCATCTCTCCTAGCTTTATCTGCTTGATACATTATACTTCTTAATCTTACTGTACACGCTTTGCCAGTATAAACATTCTTCCGTCCTGCGTATAATTATTGCAGGTAGAAAGAGTCAGCAGCTGGTCTCCATATGTACTGTCTATCTCTGTGCCATATACGGAAAGCTGTGCCACATTATTTAAATATTCCTGATACTCTTCTTCAGAATCTGCATTCAGAAAATTATAATACCGGAATACATTTTCATCCTGATACTGGACCTCCGACAATCCAACTTCAATAACCTCATAGACTCCTCTTTCATAAAGAGTATTAAACTCTATTGTCTTATGGGCATTATAAAAATCTTCGTCCAGATATTTCTTTAATTCACCAAACAT
>JBNMJI010000002.1:0-33223 GCA_050873725.1 Roseburia sp. | reverse complement strand
GTTCAAAGTTTCCCTCCACAAAGGTGACAGGATATTTCGTCGGAAACTCTTTAATAAACCGTTTCTGTTCGTCTACCCTGTGATAATATTCTTCCTCCGGATAAATATTGGGATTATAGTACAACACCGTAATATAAAAATAGTTGGAAAGATACTCTAATACATAAGAGCTGCAGGGTGCACAGCAGCTATGGAGCAAAAGCTTCGGAACTTCTCCTCTTTCTTCTAATCCGGCAATCGTTTCATCTAATATTTTCTGGTAATTTTCTTTCATCGCATTTACCTTTCTCATTCAAACCCCGGGATATAACTTTTTATTTTGCCCAGGTTATCTTGTCTTTTTCCCCGGTATAATCAAACAGTCCGTCATTCTTTTCTTCCAATGCTTTTATCATATGAAAGGTATACTCGTTATATGGCGTTGGTATCCCAAGCTCTTTTCCCATCCGCATCAGTGCACCGGAAAACATATCTATCTCCGTATGTCTGCCGGCATCCAAATCCTGAAGCGTGGAATATTTTGCAGAAGCCGGAACTGCACTGCCCCGTCCGGATGATGCATCTGCCTTACTGATATCAATTCCCTTTGCTGCCGCAATTGTTTCTAACTCGCCCCTTAAGCCATCACTGATTGCCTTCATATGCGCACTGTCCACATAACAGCCGACTCCGGCTCCTAAAATTGCCTGTGGCAGATTATTGCATACATTTAACCGAAATTTGCTCCACATCTCTTCCCGGATGCATTCCGTATGCCGGAAATGAATTCCGGTATTGTCAAAAAGTTCTTCCACTGCGCAGACTCTTTTGCTTTCAAAAGGTGCTTCCAGTTCTCCGTAAATAATTCCAATGGTTGTCTCCGGATTAAAATAATAGCCGCCCTCTTCCTTATGGGAAGCCACTTTAATCACCGCATAAAGCATATGGGAGGCACCAATTTTTGCTCCAATAATTTCTTCTGTATCCACGCCGTTCATAAGACTCATGACTATGGTATGTTCATCCACAATTCTTTGTATAGAATCAAGAGCCGCCGGCAGTGTACCATATTTTAATGCTACGACTAAAAAGTCCACTCCATGTGCTTCCTGCGGTGTCCACACCTTTGGAAAATATGTCACATCATTAATGGTACATCCGTTTTTCTTTAACCGGGCTGCCCGCTCTCCTTCCGCAATGACTCCAAGTTCAACATCTTTCTTTCCGCTAAGTCCCCATATTACATAAGAGCCTACCGCTCCTGCTCCTAAGACTGCTACTCTTTTTATCTTCATTTTTCCACCTGCATTCCAATCATTCTTGTCTGTTCCTATTATAATCTATCCTTTTCTTCTGTCAATCCGGGTGACCAATCTCTTTTTTTCACATATATTATCCTATAAACTTCTATCAGGTGAATACCATGAGCACCATCCTTGAATTGTCCAATATAGATTATATTTATCACACGAAAGACGGCGAAACCAAGGCTCTGTCCAATATCAGTTTTACTTTAGACAAAGGGGAATTTGTTGCCATCGTAGGCCCCAGTGGATGTGGAAAATCCACGCTTTTATCTTTAATCTGTGGTCTTCTTGCTCCTTCCGGCGGCAGCATTTCCTTCATGGGACACCCCCTGCAGTCACAGGACATTTTAAACATGGGGTATATGCTTCAGAAAGACCATCTCTTAGAATGGCGTACCATTGCGTCCAATGTCCAATTAGGACTTGAAATCCAGCATAAAATGACACCGGAAAATCTCGCTTATGCCAACCGTCTGTTAGAAACCTATGGACTTGCCGACTTTGCGGCAAAACACCCTTCCGAACTATCCGGCGGCATGAGGCAGCGGGCTGCCCTGATTCGGACTCTGGTACTTCGTCCGGAGCTGCTTCTCTTAGACGAACCCTTCTCTGCATTAGACTATCAGACCCGCCTTAATGTCAGCAATGACATCGGCACTATTCTGCGACAGGAACATAAAACCGCCATTCTTGTAACCCATGATTTATCCGAAGCAATTTCCCTGGGAGACCGCGTCATTGTCTTAAGCCACCGGCCGGGCACAATCCGCTCCATTATACCGGTTTCTTTTGATCCGGAACTTACTCCTTTAGAGAAACGGAATGACAGCCATTTTAAATCCTATTTTAACTTAATATGGAAGGAATTTAATCAAAATGAATAACCCATCCTCTGCACAGCTTATGTACTTACGGCAATGCCGCAGGCATCAGCTTAAAATAAAAATCTTTCGCATTCTGATTCTTGTTGTCTTTTTATTGCAATGGGAACTCTGTGCCAGATACGGAAAAATCGACCCCTTTATTTTCAGCAGTCCAACCAGACTTATCATCTGCTTCTACCAGATGATTACCGGTCAGAAGCTCCTTTATCATATTGGAATCACCCTGTTTGAGACACTGAGCAGCTTTTTCTTTGTTATTTTTTTAACACTAATTATTGCCGCGATTCTCTGGTTTTCCAAAACCATATCCGAAACCTTAGAGCCTTATCTTGTGGTTTTAAATTCCCTGCCAAAATCTGCACTGGCTCCGCTGCTGATTGTATGGCTGGGTGGCAATTACAAGACCATTATCATCACCGGTATGTCCGTCGCTATCTTTGGCTCTATTCTAAGTCTGTATACCGCTTTTTGTGATATGGATAAGGAAAAGATTCTTCTGATAAAGACATTGGGTGGCACCCGTAATGATGTGATGTTTAGGATTATGCTGCCGGGCTGTATTCCCACCCTGCTTTCTATTATGAAAGTCAATATCGGTCTTTGTCTGGTCGGTGTTATCATCGGTGAATTTATTGCCGCAAAAAAAGGCTTGGGATATCTTATTATTTATGGCAGCCAGGTCTTTAAATTAGACTGGGTCATCTTATCGATTCTGATTCTCTGCCTCATTGCCATGCTGCTCTATCAGCTTATCGGAAGTTTTGAGAAGCTCTGCTTAAAGCGGAAATAAAGAAAGGCGGTATGAATTGCGTTTGCTCTTCATACTGCCTTTCTCTTTCTCATTCTAATACCAAATACCTTTGATATTGCTTATGAATTTTTATGCTTCTTCGATTTCTTCAAAATCACAGTAATCTGCTCCAGCTTCGGAAGCAAACTTAAAGCTTACTTTCTCGCCCTGATATTCTACGGTAAAATCACCTTCCATATCAAGGAAAGAATGTGCCTGAGCTATGTTATCTAAGAATTCTGCCATATCTGCCGGAAAGTCCCTGGCATCCGCCTCTACGCTGCACTCCTCTTCTAAGATTTCCTGTTCTACGAATAAACGCAGGGTAAAATCATCTAAGTCACTTTCATCATCAAAGGCTACGCCCTGAAAATAATGATTGCCGCAATTTGCGAATAAGTTCTTTACATAAGAGGTACTGGATAAAATTCTCGACTGGGATACATCCTCTGCCTCAAGATAAATATGATAGGTTATCTTCACCTGATTTTCTGCCATGGTATCTTACCTTCCTTCTTCTGCCTTAATCCGCTCTAAGAACAGCATTTCTAATTTGTAATCCCGGTCCGGTTCTAACTTTTCCACATTCTTCTTTGGAATGAAGCCGCCTGCCATTGCCGGATGTCCGCCGCCGTTTCCATAATCAGCTAATGCCTTTGCCACAACTCTTCCGGCATCTACATGATTTAATGCACTCCGGACAGAAAATTTAATTCCATCGGAACGAATCGCATAAATCACGGAAATATTTACTACATCAAGAGATAAAATAAAATCTGAAATAATTGCAATCAATGCATCCGGACAATCAAATGGAATGGATGCAAATCCCACATCATCATAAATGCGGATGTTGTCAATTGCCGCGCCATATGCCTTCAAGTCAGAAAATTCCATTACATTTACATACATGGACTTTAACTCTTCCACATCTGCCATCGGATAAAGGTATGCAAACATATCCACATCCAGCTTTGTTGTGCCCCGGATAAAGTCATCCGTATCCATCTTGATACCATATGCCAATGCTGCCGCCACATCCGGGCTCATAGGCGTATTGGTAAGATAGAAATATTCCGCAATCATTGTGGCACAGGCTCCTACCCGGCGTACATCCTTATAAGCATATTCACAGGCAATCACTGTCGGATGATGGTCAATACATGCCACTTCATCTCCGATGAAATCGGTCAGATTCGCATTGTATTTCTGGGAATCTACGGTAACAATATAGTCTTCTTCCTTCATGTCATCCAAATCTTCTTTGGACAAAACATTAATATGAAAGGTCTGAAACATCTTTCTGGTACTTAAGCGTTCAATCTTGCCATCATAGCAGATGTCCGTTTTTATTCCATGATGATTCAGAAAATACTGTAATCCAAAGGCACTGGCAATCGCATCCGGGTCCGGAAAATTATGTGTCTGAATATAAGTTCTGTGTCCTCTTAATAACTCTACTAATTGTAAGGGATCCATGTTTTATCTCCTAGTATGATTTCTTCTTATTTTAATATAGAAAGCGGATTGTTTTCCTTCTGGAATTTCAATGCAAACAAAGCTGCCCCATAACATAAAATTCCAATCAGCATAAATATCACTTTACCGGAAATTACTCCAACGACAATCTCTGCTACGGCTACAATTCCATGGAGCCAGATTGGAAGATTATGCAGACACGCCGCAAGTCCTGCCTCAATCAGCACAACAATACATACGCTGACTACCGGTATCTTCCATACCAGCATGCCCAGCACGATTTCCAATACGGCAAGAACTACAAATACACACAACATAATCAGCGCACTGTTTTCTTTCAATTCTGCAATCTGAAACTGGCTGTTCTTTTTTGCATAGCTTCTCTTTGCGCTGTTAATTTTCTTCTTCATATTTTTCTTACTGTCCTCAGTTTTCTTTTCCCCTGCAACAAATTCCTTCACTTCCATGAAAAAACTTCCTCCTTGTAATGTTTTCCCTTATCATAAACCGGTTCATTTTCTCCCGGTTCTTACACATCTACGCCCATTATACCAAGTAACCTTGGAAAGAACAACTTTTTTCAAAAAAACATTGCAAATTTATTTTTTTCTATATATAATATTAAGGTATGATTTTCATAAATAAGTGTGGTTCGCAAATAACATTTTATTTCATATAGAACCAAATCATTTTGCTTCCGTGGCTCAGTTGGTAGAGCGGCGCATTCGTAATGCGTAGGTCAGGGGTTCGAGTCCCCTCGGGAGCTTTTTTTATTGTCTAAAAATAATCCAAAAATAGTATTGACATTTCTCTTTCAATTTCTCATAATACTCCTTAGTGAGTTTATTATTATTAAACTTCAAATACATTATTAGCTTCATTTTGTAAAAACTATGTAAAATCATTTTCATGGAAAGGAAGTACAAAATGGATATCGGAAATAAAATAAAGGAGCTGCGGATTCTCTACGGTCTCACCCAGCAGGAACTGGCTGACCGTCTGGAATTATCCAAAGGATTTATCTCCCAGTTAGAGCGTAATCTTACGTCTCCTTCTGTGGGTACACTTTTAGATATTATCCAGTGTCTCGGTACTACTCCGGCGGAATTTTTTGCGGATGATGAACCGGCACAGCTCGTCTTTAAAAATGAAGATTATTTTGAAAAAGAAGATGTGGAACGCAGGAGCTTAATCGAATGGATGGTTCCCGGCGCCCAGAAAGATATGATGGAACCGGTAAGGCTGACGCTGAAGCCCGGCGGCACTTCAGATACCTATCTTCCGCATGAGGGAGAAGAATTTGGCTATGTGCTTAAGGGCTCCATTAAAATCATATATGGTACCCGTACTTATACCGCAAGACAGGGGGAGTCTTTTTATCTTAAGTCCAATAAAAAGCACCATATTGAAAATACCGGCAAGAAAGACGCCGTTCTTATCTGGGTTACAAACCCGCCAAGTTTTTAGGAGGTTATGATGGGCAAGAAATTAATACAATTAGAAAATATTACCAAAACTTATGACGGAAATATGATTTTGGATGACTTAAATCTTTATGTAAATGAAAACGAATTCTTAACACTGCTGGGACCTTCCGGCTGTGGAAAGACTACTACCCTGCGTCTTATCGGTGGTTTTGAGACACCGGACACCGGACGCATTATTTTTGATGGAAAAGATATTACTTCTCTTCCGCCAAATGAACGTAAATTAAATACCGTATTCCAGAAATACGCGCTTTTTACCCATATGAGCATTGCAGATAACATTGCTTTTGGTTTAAAAATCAGCAAAAAAAGCAAAGCCTATATTCAGGATAAAATCAAATATGCCTTAAAGCTTGTAAACTTAGACGGTTATGAGAACCGCAGCATCGATTCCTTAAGTGGTGGTCAGCAGCAGCGTATTGCCATTGCCCGCGCCATCGTAAACGAACCAAAAGTACTTCTTTTAGATGAACCTTTGGGTGCACTGGATTTAAAAATGCGTCAGGACATGCAGTACGAACTGATTCGTCTGAAAAATGAACTGGGCATTACTTTTATCTATGTTACCCACGACCAGGAAGAAGCCCTTACCATGTCAGATACCATTGCTGTCATGAATCAGGGTTATATCCAGCAGATTGGTACTCCGGAAGATATTTATAACGAGCCGGAAAATGCATTCGTTGCTGACTTTATCGGAGACAGCAATATCATTGACGGTATCATGATTGAAGATAAATTAGTCAGCTTCTTAGGCGTTAAACACGAATGTGTCGACACAGGATTTGGCAATAACAAGCCAGTTGACGTAGTTATCCGCCCGGAGGATATTGAAATCGTAGAAGCCGGCACTGGCTTTATGGATGGAGATATTACTTCTGTTATCTTCAAGGGTGTTCATTATGAAATCGAAATTATGGCTGGCGGCTATGAATGGCTTGTTCATACCACCAAATATTTTGAAACCGGAAGTCATGTGGGAATGAAGGTTATTCCTTTCAATATCCAGATTATGCACAAGCCGGAATCCAGTGACGAAAAGGCGGTGGAACTCGATGCATAATGCCAAGAAAAGACTCTTAGCCGGACCTTATCTGGTCTGGATTATCGGATTTACCGCACTTCCGATTCTGAGGATATTATATTATGCATTCACCAACAGTGATGGCGGTTTTACCTGGGCAAATATCACTGCAATTGCAGACCCGGTACATATTAAGGCACTCCTGCTTTCCTTAAAGCTTGGTATCTTATGTACGGTTATCTGCCTCCTGCTCTCCTATCCGCTTGCTATGATATTAAACGGTCTTCATATCAAGCATCAGAGCTTTGTAGTATTTATCTTTGTCCTGCCAATGTGGATGAATTTCATGCTGCGTATTTTAGCATGGCAGATGTTACTTTCCAATAATGGAATTATCAATGGATTTCTTTCCATTTTCGGCATACCGAAGCTTCATATGTTAAATACCCAGGGAGCCGTTGTATTTGGCATGATTTATGATTTTCTTCCATTTATGATTATGCCGATTTACAATTCCATGGTCCGTATCCGTAAGGAAACCATTGATGCAGCAAGGGATTTAGGTGCCAACAGTTTTATTACCTTCTTCCGTATTATTCTGCCCCTTACTGTGCCTGGAATTGTCAGTGGAATTATCATGGTATTTGTACCGGCACTTACCTCCTTTGTTATCTCAGACCTTTTAGGCGGAGGTAAAGTACTTCTCATTGGAAATGTCATTGAGCAGTCCTTCATGCAGGGCTCCTACTGGAATTTAGGTTCCGGACTTTCCATTGTACTTATGCTCTTTGTTTTAATCAGTATGGCATTTATGAATCGTGCCGGTGAGTCAGGAGGGAATGCAGTATGGTAAAGAAAAGTTTATCCAGAATTTATCTTGCAATTATTTTCCTGTTTCTGTATCTTCCGATTGGAGTTCTGATTGTACTTTCTTTCAACAACTCCCTCTCCCGTGTAAAATGGGGCGGATTTACGACAGAATGGTATCGCAATCTTGTTTCTGACCCGACCATTATGAATGCCTTTTATACCACGATTCTGATTACCATTGCATCTTCTGTGATTGCTACAATAATCGGAACCATGGCTGCCATCGGCATCAGTGCCATGAGAAAAAGGAACCGGCAGATTATGCTCGGTGCCACTAACATTCCTCTTCTGAATGCAGATATTGTTACCGGTATCTCCCTGATGCTGCTTTTTGTCCGCTTTACAGAACTTGGAACATCAACCGTGTTGATTGCACATATTACCTTTGACATTCCATATGTCATTTTAAATGTACTGCCTAAGCTTTCCAACACTTCCTCACATACTTATGAGGCTGCCAGAGACTTAGGTGCTACACCACTTTATGCATTTTTTAAAATCGTATGGCCAGACATCAAACCCGGTGTATTCTCCGGTTTCCTGATGGCTGTGACAATGTCCTTAGACGATTTCTCCATCACCTATTTTACAAAGGGTGCCGGTGTCAATACATTGTCCACTATGATTTATACCCAGCTGCGTAAAGGTATTATTCCTGAGATGTATGCGCTGTCTACTATTTTATTCTTCCTTGCGCTGGTGCTTCTTCTGATTATGAACTACCGCAGTGTCAAGGATGCGAAAGGAAGGTCTTAGGAAATGAAGAAATTTTTATTTTCATTTGTGCTGATTGCCACCGTTTTTACCCTTTCCGGCTGCGGTCAGAAAAATGATGAAAATGCACTTGTTATCTTAAATTATGGAAAATATTTAGAGCCGGATGTTATCAAACAGTTTGAAGAAGAAACCGGCATTACCATCAAATACGAAGAATATGAAAGTCCAGAGGAAATGTATACCGAATACAAAGCAGGTTCCATCAAATACGATTTAATCTGCACCTCCGATTACATGATTCAAAAGCTGATTAACGAAGGCGAAGTCTTAGAAATGGATTATGATAATATTCCGCTTTACGAAAACATCGACCCGACCTATGTGGAATTTTCCAAAGCCTTTGACCCGGAAAACAAATACACACTGCCTTATTTCTTCGGCACCCTTGGTATTCTCTACAATAAGACCATGGTGGATGAAGCCGATATGGACAGCTGGAATGTTCTCTGGAATCCGAAATACAAAGGACAGATCATCATGGAAAATTCCGTTCGTGATACCTTCGTTCCTGCTCTGCGGCTTTTGGATTATTCCATCAATACTACAGATGAAGACGAATTAAACGAAGCGCTTTCCATGCTTTGTGACCAGAAAGATTTAGTCTACTCCTATCTGGTAGACTCTTCCGCTGATGAAATGATTGCCGGCAACGCAGCAATGGCGCTCATCTATTCCGGAGAAGCTGCCTATGCACAGGATTACAATGAAGACCTTGATTATGTGGTTCCAAAGGAAGGTTCTAATATGTGGATGGACTCCTGGTTCATTCCTAAGACCTGCCAGCATAAGGATGCTGCAGAACAGTTTTTAAATTATCTCTGTCGTGATGATATCGGTATGGAAAACTTTGACTATGTCTGGTATGCAACACCAAACACCGCTGTTTACGACGAACTGGATGAAGAAGTTCAGGAAAGTACTACTATTTTTTCCGATCAGGAAACTTTGGAAAACTGTGAAATTTTTAACAGTCTTGATGTTCCATCTACTGAAACCTATGATTATCTCTGGAAGAAATTAAAATCTTATTAACTGTCTTCTTCCATAAAAGATTAGAAAATTTTTAGAAAAATTTCATATTACGTTTCTTGTTATTCAAGATACAAAATGATATATTGAAAGTCCATTGGAGCAATCCATGGACTTTCTTTTCTATTTATTCATTTTTACCATTTCTAATCAGGAGGTCATTATGACATATCAGCAATTTCTTACCGAAATCCAGTTACAGATTCATTCCCTTTTTGATGCAGACGTTACCATTCAGCTTCATAAAATTCAAAAAAATAATGGTGTTACTTTAGATGGACTTACCATTCTGCAAAAGGACTGCAACATCTCTCCTACCATTTATCTCAATGATTATTACAAAGAATATCAGGCAGGAAAAAGTATGAAAAACATTCTTTTGCATATCCGGGAAATCTACCGGGCTTACCGCCCTAGCAGTTCTATCGATGTAGCATTCTTTACCAATTTTGAAAACGTCCGGCACCGCATCCTCTTTAAACTGATTCACTATCAGAAAAATGAGGAACTTCTCAAAGAAATCCCTCATTTTCGTTATCTTGATTTTGCAGTTGTTTTCTACTGTCTTTTATCTACCTCAAGTCAGGGAAACGCAACCATTCTGATTCGTTCCACTCACCTTTCCTACTGGAACATCTCCGCAGATGATTTATATTCCTATGCCTTGGAAAATACACCCGCACAGCTTCCTGCTGATTTTGAGCCATTAATGCCATTGCTCAATAAGCTTATGCCAATGCCACTTCCGTCAGATATCATGGAAGAAGAATCCGAAACACCGCTTTATGTATTAACCAATAAAGCCAAACTCTATGGTGCTTCCTGCATTCTCTATCCAAATCTTTTGGATTCCATTGCAGATAAGCTCTCATGTGACTTTTATCTGATTCCAAGCAGCATTCATGAATTTCTGATTCTCCCTGCCCTGCCGGGAACCTGTATACAGGATTTAAATGCTATGATTCACGAAGTAAATTCCACCCAGGTTGAGGAAGAAGAAATCTTATCCGACCACGCTTATTTCTATTCCCGCTCTGAAAAGCTTCTTACTTCTATGTCAGATGAAGGGACTACAATCTAGCATATAATTTTTCATATTCCTTTGCAGAACTGGACCAGGAAAAATTCTGTTCCATACCGCGTCTTGCAATATTCAGCCACTCGGTCCGGTTCTCATGGAATACCTGATATGCATAAAGAAGACTGTCACGCATCTCATGCGCATTATAATTCGAAAACGTAAAACCGGTTCCGGTATGCTGGTACTCATTATATGGCTCTACTGTATCCTTTAAGCCACCAGTCTCACGTACCACCGGTACTGTTCCATAGCGAAGACTCATTAACTGACTTAACCCACAAGGTTCAAATAAAGATGGCATCAAAAATGCATCTGATGCTGCATAAATTCTATGCGCCGCCTCTTCGGAATACATAATATTTGCCTTCAGTCTGTCCGGATACTTGCTCTCATAATAGCGGAACATATTCTCATAACGTTCCTCTCCGGTTCCTAAGGCAACAATTGCAAATTTGCCGGAAGAAAGCAGTTCATCCATCATATAATCCACCAGTGCAAATCCCTTCTGCTCTGTCATTCTCGAAACAATTCCAACTGACATCACATCATCCGAATATGGAAGATTCATATCCTTTAAAAGTGCCTGCTTATTTTTCCGCTTGCCCTCTTCCAAATCATTGGCATCATATAAATAAGCAATCTTGGGGTCCGCTTTCGGATTATACTCATTATAATCGATTCCATTGATAATGCCGCTTAATTTATAGCTGTTACTGCGAATGAGACCATCTAAGCCTTCTCCACCATCCGGTGTTGTTATCTCATAAGCGTATGTCGGGCTTACCGTTGTTACGGCGTCTGCATATACAATGCCACCTTTCAGATAATTACCTTCTCCATAGGACTCTAATTTATCCGGTGTAAAAAGTTCATCCGGTAACCCGGTAATATCTTTTACTGCCTTTAGATTCCAACGCCCCTGGAACTGAAGATTGTGTATCGTAAATACCGTCTTCATATTCTGGTAAAACACATTTTTCTTATAGACATTCTCCAAATATACCGGAACCAGTCCCGTCTGCCAGTCATGGCAGTGGATAATATCCGGCTGATAATTCATATGCGGCAGTGCTTCTAATACTGCTTTAGAGAAAAATGCAAATTTCTCTACATCTTCATAAATATTATTATACGGTCGGTCTCCAGCAAAATAAAATTCATTATCAATAAAATAATACTGGATTCCGTCTTCCTTTGTCTCCAGTATTCCTACATATTGTTTGCGCCAGCCCAGATCCACATAGAAATGCAATACATGATGCATTTTCTTACGCATATCCTCCCGGATACACATATACTTTGGCAGCATGACGCTGACTTCATATTCATTTTTTGAAAAATATTTCGGCAGTGAACCTGCAACGTCTGCAAGACCTCCTGTTTTAATAAATGGAACTGCCTCTGATGTAACAAATAATACCCGCTTCATTTCTGTTACCCCCAAATTTTGATACCCTTTTTGCAAATTGCAGTGTAGCATTCGCCCTATTTACGCTCACACTCGCAAATACCTCTCTTCGCAGTGCATCTCGAAAACCTTCGGTTTTCTCGATGTACGGGCATTCGCCCTATCAGCCGACAAAAATACGCTATACTTTGTGCAAGCACAGTATAGCGTATTTTTATCGGCTGCACTGCTCATTGCTTACGCTCATTATACCACGTTATGGGGGAGCAGAAAATACCTAAAATGTCTGATTCAGATACTATATTTTGCTGCCGTTTTTTGTAGAAACCACCCTTTAATATGCTTTATATTCCAGGCGGATTCTGTCTGCAATCAGTGCTATAAATTCCGAATTCGTCGGTTTGCCTTTTCCATTGTTTATCGTATATCCAAACAGCTCATCAATCGTGTCCATTTTGCCACGGCTCCAGGCCACCTCTATTGCGTGGCGGATAGCACGCTCTACGCGGCTTGCTGTTGTCTGATATTTTTTGGCTATTGTCGGATATAGTATTTTAGTGATGGAATTAAGCATTTCAATATCATTTACCGACATGATAATTGCTTCACGCAAATACTGATATCCTTTGATATGTGCCGGAACGCCTATTTCATGTATAATATTTGTTACTTTACTTTCTAAATCCTCCGGTTTTGTGGAAGGCTTTTTCTCATACGCTCCGATTTTTTTTGACTCAGTAACGTTAATTCCCCTTAGTACTCTCGTACTTTTTATCCGATTGATAATCATATCATTATCGAAGGGCTTCATGATGTAATAATCCGCCCCCAGATTAAATGCATCTTCTGTAATCCGGTCCTGTCCTACCGCACTGATAATAATAAAACTAGGACATTTTCTTATGGATTTATCTTTTTTTACTTTTTCTAACAGTGCAAGTCCGTCAAGTTTTGGCATAACTATATCTAATAAAACAACGTCCGGTTGTTTATGTTTGATAATCTCATATGCTTCGACCCCATTTTTCGCCGTACCAACCACCTGCAAATCTTTATCGCTGGTTACGATTTCATCTAAAAGTTGTACCATTCTCTCGTTATCATCTGCAATTGCTACATTTAATTTTTCCATTTCAAACCTCCTGCCGTTTCCATTCTTTTGTACAAAGATGAAACTACTTGTATTTAAACACAACTTTTCTGTCGTTTCAACCTAAAGCGTTCATCCAATTTCGACATTATAACAGTCCGAAAGACAACGGCTGCCTTCTTCCCCTTATACATTTTGTATCATAATTATATCCTAACATAAAATTTGTCGAAACGTGTCGTTAAATTATAAACTGTTCTTTTTCTTATGGATTCGACGTTTTCCCCGTTTCTAACATATCCTCAATAAAAATCCCATACCCCTTCTTTGCATCATTGACAAATACATGGGTAACTGCACCAACCAGCTTCCCATTCTGGATAATCGGGCTGCCGCTCATTCCCTGCACAATACCGCCGGTGCTCTCTAACAGTGCCGTATCTTCTACTTCAAACAGAATACTTTTGTTCTCTTTATTGTCCCGGTAATTGACTTCTGTAATCCGTATCTTATAACGCGCTATCGTTCCGTCGATGTCACTGATAATTTCTGCATCTCCAACCTCAATCTCCTGCTTATAACCAACCGGATATGCCATTGCGTGCTCTAACAGATTATTTTTCTCATGTAATGTTCCATAGATTCCTCTTTCGCAGTTCGTCCGAATATCTCCCATACAATATTTTTCTTCATAGTTAATGACTCCGGATAATTCACCGGGTTTACCGGCTTCTCCTTTTACAATACCCACCAGCTTACTGTTATAGAGCTTTCCTGCTCCCACCTCAAGCACACTGCCGGTGTCCATGTCCGTTACCGCATGCCCCAGCGCACCATAGCTTCCATCCGGACTGATGTAGGTAAGGGTTCCGATTCCTGCCAGATCGTCTCTCACCCAGACTCCCAGCTTATAACTTTCCTCTTTTGACAATTTAGGCTGTATATATAATTCCAATTCTTCTCCGTTTCGACGTATCAGAAGCACTAAGGATTTTCCTTCACATTTATCGACAGCGTCCATCAACGCTTCTTTATTTTCAAGCTTTACACCATCTACTGCACAGATATAATCGCCGCTTTTTAACACATTCTGTGCCGGTGCATACAGTACACCATCCTTTCCTTCAAAATTTCCGGTTCCAATGACAAAGACTCCGTCCGTCTGCACATAAATGCCGATATTTTCCCCGCTGGCATATACCTCCTGCTCTGCCACAATATTTGCCTGTACATCCTTTATGGGAATAATGCCAAAAAGCTTTGCCCTTAAAATAACCGTATCTGAGCCTATATCTATTTTATTGTCCTCTGTTATTTTATTGCCCGCGGTACTCCCTTTATCCGTATTACTTTGTATCTGCTGATTTTTAATCACTGATGTATCAATAAATTTCTGTCCCGAATCCCGGCATTCAAAAGTCACCGGCATGGAAATATCTAATTTACTCAAATCACCATCGATGAGATTTACTTCATCCGGAACCATATTTAACATAAGCTGATAGGCAAATATCAGCCAGCCGATTACAATAACCTGCCATATATTTTTTATGCTTTTCCTTATTAATCTAATCCGCATTATATTTTCCTCACTACTGGCATAATAACTACGGGAAACACGCTTTTATAAGATTCCCGCGTAAAATAAAAACAGGATATTCAAAGAATATCCTGTTTTTATTATGTGATATTATAGTTTGATTCAAACGTTTATTTTTTAGCATTTTGTGCCAGTTTCAGCATTTCTCTGGCGCTTTCTAATACGGTGTCCGTAATCTTCACACCACCAAGCATTCTTGCTAATTCTGTTACCTGCTCATCTTCGCTGAGTCTTCGTATTGTAGAAATGGTTGTCTCATTTTCTACGGATTTTTCAATGCTGAAATGAGCATCTGCCATGGCTGCAATCTGTGGCAGATGTGTGATACAGATTACCTGATGATGTTCTGCAATCATATGCATCTTCTCGGATACCATCTGTGCCGTCCTTCCACTGATTCCGGTATCAATTTCATCAAAAATCAGGGTTTCAATCTCATCATTTTTAGCAAGGACTGTTTTTAATGCCAGCATAATTCTTGATAATTCTCCGCCGGACGCCACACTGCCAAGGGGTTTTAACGGTTCACCCGGATTGGTTGCGATTACAAATTCTACTTCATCAAAGCCATCCGCTCCAAAAGTTTCTTTCTGTTCAAATTTCATTTCAAAACGTACATCCAGGAAATTCAAATCTACTAACTGCTCTCTGATTTTTTCCGCCAGTTCCTTTGCATATTTCTTACGGATTGCCGATGCTTTTTCGGACTGCTTCTGTAAAGTTTCTTTTAATGCATCCTCCTGTTGTAAAAGCTTTTTATGATACATATCATAATTTTGTAATTTTTCTGCTTTGTGCTGCTTTTCACCTAAGGATGCCAAAATATCTTCTATTGTATGACCGTATTTTGCTTTTAAATGATTGATTTCATCCAGACGCTGTTCTGTCTCGGCAAAAGTCTCGTCATCAAATTCTGCCTCATCCATATAGTCTGCAATTTCCCGGTTCAAATCATTCAAAAGATTATCAATTTCCAAAAGTTCATCTGCCATTCCGCGGATTGCATCATCATAATCTGCAACCGAAGATAATTCTCTGTGGGCTCTTCCGGTCAGCTCCGATGCACTGCCGTCTTCCATGCTGAGTAATCCATGGGCTGCATGAATTGCTTCCATGATTTTCTTTCCATTCAAAAGCTTCCGGTACTTTGTTTCTAACGCTTCATCTTCGCCAGCCGTTAATGCTGCTTCCTCTATTTCATGGATTTCATATTCCAAAAGAGATAATTCCCGCATCCGGCTCTCTTCATCTGAAGATGCTTCTTCTAACTCTTTCGTAACTTCACGGTACTTTTTATATGTTTCCTTCAGTTCACTTTTGATGTCCGACAATTCATTTCTTGCATAATCATCAAGGATTTCCAAATGCTTCTGTTTTTTCAGTAAAGACTGGTGCTCATGCTGTCCATGAATATCAATCAGCAACGCAGAAACTGCTTTCATCTTTGATGCAGGAACACTTTCTCCATTGATTTTGGCGATACTTCTTCCTCCGGAAATCTTTCTGCTTAAAATCAGCATATCATCCTCCGGATAGACATCAAGCTTAGAAAGTGCTTCCTTTAAAGAGTCTGATTCTACATCAAAAATCAGCTCCACAAAAGCATTTTCCTCATTATCCCTTAACATCTCTTTGGACACTTTTTCTCCCAGAGCCAGATTAATGGAACCAATGATAATTGATTTTCCGGCTCCCGTCTCTCCGGTCAGAATGTTCAAGCCTTTTTCAAAATCGACTTCCGCCTCATCAATGAGTGCCAGGTTCTTAACATGCAGGTTTCTTAACATATTTTCTCCTTCTACTCTCTCTCGTCTTCCGTTTTAATCTTCTATAATACGGCGAAGACGTCCCATTAACGCTGTGGTATCTTCTACGGTACGGACAGCGCACATAACGGTATCATCTCCGGCAATGCTGCCTACTATCTCATGACAGTCCATGGCATCTAATGCAGCCGCAACTGCCATTGCCATTCCGGATACCGTCTTAATCACAAGAATATTCTGTGCCATATCCATGGATACAAAACCATCCCGAAATACACGGACATACTTTTCTGTCATGTCTTCCTTATTTTCAGATAAAGCTACATATTTCTGGCGGCCATTGCTCAATGCTACCTTGGTCAGTTTCAACTCTCTGATATCCCGTGAAACCGTTGCCTGTGTCACATGATATCCTTCCTGCTCTAACTTTGCAGATAATTCTTCCTGTGTGCCTATCTCATTCTTCTGAATCAATTCCAGAATCTTTGCATGTCGTCCTATCTTCATTCCAGTCCCTCCTGTTATGTATAATTCTGCATCTTTTTCCGCAAAATTTCAAGGAAACTAATCTTACTCAAACGAATAATCCCTACGGATTCTTCTGCTTTATGCACTACAATTTTATCTCCAACCTTAAGTTCTACACCGGAATCTCCATCAAAACTGACTTCCACCTGCTCATCCCGCTGGCTTCTCCGCATGCCCACTTCAATGGTAATTTCATCTTCCGGTCCAATTACAATGCTCTTGGAATTTAATGTATGCGCATTGATTGGTGTCAGCAGCAAAAGATTTGCTTTCGGGTCCACAATAGGGCCACCTGCCGACATACTGTAACCGGTGGAGCCGGTTGGTGTTGCCACAATAATTCCATCTGCCTTAAAATTATAAAGGTATTCTCCATTTACATAAACATTCAGATTTACAATCTGGAGTGCTCCGGTACGATGGATGACCACATCATTTAATGCAACCCGCTGTATCTTCTCACCACCGCTTTGTACGGTATAACCATCTAAAAGCATTCTCTGCTCTATGGTATAACGGTCTGCCATCATTTCATCAATTGCCGGAAATATGGTATTCTCTTCTACTTCGCAAAGGTATCCAAGCTTTCCTAAATTAATTCCCAGCAACGGAATATTTTTCTTTACCAGATTGCGTGCCGCACGAATCAATGTTCCATCTCCACCAATGACAAGCACTGCCTCGGTTTCCGATGGAATTTCTTTTTCCACTGCCTCCGCTTTTTCTTCCTCAAAGCTGGCAAAGTAATCGCAGGTTCCGCCCTTGCGTCTGATGTAATCTATAATCTGATTTGTAAAAATAAGTTCACTGTCTTTTTGTGCGTTTACGATTATGAAAAAATGCTTCATGCGTCTAGGACAATGATGTATGCGCCGCTTCTACGATGGCTTCCACATCAATGGTCTCCTCCTTCTTACTTTCGCTGTTTTTCTCAATATATACCAGATATTCGATATTTCCTTCCGGCCCCTTAATCGGAGAATAGGAAAGATTATGAACCGAAAATCCATTTTCCAGTGCGAAATCAATGACCTTATGGATAACTTCCTCATGCACCTTCGGGTCACGAACCACACCTTTTTTCCCTACTTTTTCTCTGCCGGCTTCAAACTGTGGTTTAATCAGGCAGACCATTCTTCCACCATCCCGCAGCAGCTCCCTTGCCGGTACCAGTACCTTGGTAAGAGAAATAAAAGATACATCAACGGATGCAAAATCAAGGACATCTGCAATATCTTCCGGTGTCACATAACGGATGTTGGTTTTCTCCATGCAGACAACTCTTGGGTCATTTCTTAATTTCCAGGCAAACTGTCCATATCCTACATCCACAGAATATACCTTGACTGCACCATTCTGCAGCATACAGTCGGTAAATCCACCGGTGGATGCGCCGATATCCATACAAATCATTCCCTCTAAGGAAATGTCAAATTCCTTCATTGCTTTCTCTAACTTCAGTCCGCCACGGCTTACATATTTTAATGTATTCCCCCGCACTTCAATTTTTGCTTCTGTATCAAAATTTGTTCCGGCTTTATCTTCTCTTTGTCCATCCACAAAGACATTTCCTTCCATAATCATGGTCTTTGCTTTTTCTCTGGATTCTGCCAGTCCTTTCTGTACCAAAAGAACATCCAATCTTTCTTTCATTGCTCTTGCTTTGCCTTTCTGTCTATAATCTTATCGATAATGCTCTCTGCATCTATTCCGGTTTCTTTGCGCAGAAGTTCTACATTTCCATGCTCTACATAGATATCCGGTATCGCAATATTTAAAACTTCCATGGAACCATTTCCCTTTGTATTCATAAATTCCAGTACATGTTCTCCGAAGCCTCCGGATTGCACATTTTCTTCCATCGTAACCAAAAGCTTATGATTCTTCTGCATCTTAAGCAGCAGTTCTTCATCAAAAGGCTTTACAAATCTTGCATTCACAAGAGAACAGGAATATCCTTTTTCCTTTAATCCCTCTCTTACGGCAAGTGCTGTCTTTACCATGCTTCCTACCGCAAAAAGTAAAATATCACTTTCTTCATAAAGGACTTCTGCCTTGCCATATTCTAACGACGCACGGTATTCCTTTAATTCATCATAGGCTTCTCCTCTCGGATAACGCACTGCAATCGGCCCGGAAAAATCTACGGCATATTTTATCATATCCGATAATTCCCATTTATTCTTAGGTGCTAAAATCGTCATATTCGGCAGACAGGAAAGATAGGATAAATCAAAGATTCCCTGGTGTGTCTCTCCGTCACTTCCTACAAGTCCTGCCCGGTCAATGGCAAATACCACATGTAATTCCTGGATACAGACATCATGCAGAATCTGGTCATATGCCCTTTGTAAGAAAGAGGAATAAACCGCTACAATCGGCTTTAAACCGGCTGCTGCCAGTCCTGCCGCAAAAGTCACTGCGTGCTCTTCCGCAATGCCCACATCAAAGAAACGTTCCGGGAACATATTCCGGAATCTTTTTAATCCGGTTCCATCTGCCATTGCTGCCGTAATGGCAACTACTTTTTCATCCCGGTCACCCAATTTACGCATAACCGTAGAAAAAATATCGGTATAGTTGGCTTTTACCCGCTTTACAAGCGGCAGTCCGGTTTCTACATCAAAGGCTTCCGTTCCATGGAAACGTGCTGGATGGCGTTCTGCCGGAAGGTATCCTTTTCCTTTTTCCGTAATCACATGTACCAGAACCGGTCCTTCTACCTTCGAAGCCTCTTTGAATAATTTCACCATGGCAGGAATATTATGTCCATCTACCGGTCCTAAATAAAGAATTCCCATATTTTCAAAGAGCATGCCCGGGATCACAAGCTGTTTGATTCCGTTTTTGGTCTTACGGATTTTCTCAACAATGCGTTCTCCATATTTCGGAATACTGTTCAGAGAATTGGTAATACCATTCTTTAATCCCTGATAAGATTCTGCGGTACGAAGTCCGCTTAAATATCTGGATACACCGCCCACATTTTCCGATATAGACATCTTATTATCATTTAAAACAATAATCAGATTTGATTTTAATTTGGATGCATTATTCAATGCCTCATAAGCCATTCCACCGGTCAGTGCTCCATCTCCGATGACAGAAATGACTTTGTACTTTTCTCCGGTAATCTCCCTTGCCATAGCATAGCCTAATCCTGCGGATATGGAAGTCGAGCTGTGTCCTGTATCAAAGCTGTCGCAGTCACTTTCATGACGCTTTGGAAAGCCACTCATGCCACCATATTTGCGTAAATCATCAAAGCCTGCTTTTCTTCCTGTCAGTAATTTATGGGTATAAGACTGATGTCCTACATCCCAGATGATTTTATCCTCCGGTAAATCAAAAGCAAGATGCAGTGCCATGGTAAGCTCTACCACGCCAAGATTGGAGGCAAGATGTCCACCGGTTTTTGATATTTTTTCAATCAAAAAAGAGCGGATTTCCTCTGCCAGAATCGGAAGTTCGTTTTTATTTACCCTTTTTATATCATTTTCATGCTCAATCTTTTCCAGCACCATGTATCTTTACTCCTTTGGTTTCTGAAGTACTTATTTCTCCCGATGAATCAGATATTCTATCAGATGAATCAGAAATTCATTTTTTACTACCAGTGACTCTAATAATTCCACTGCATGTTTTGAATATCGTTTCACATCTTCCTGTGCTTTTTCCAATCCCTCATATGTAACATAAGTTGCCTTTTCGTTTTTGGCATCACTGCCAACCGGTTTTCCAAGCACTTCCTGATTACCGGTAACATCTAAAATATCATCCTGAATCTGGAATGCCAGTCCAATCTCCGATGCCGCCTCTTCGATAATCTTCTGCTCGCTTTTTGTAGCTCCTGCTAAAATTGCACCAATTAACATCGATGCTTCAATCAAAGCACTGGTCTTTAATTTATAAATAAAATCCAACTGATCTCTGGTGACAGACTGTGTTTTATCTGTTTCCACGTCTACGGTCTGTCCGCCTACCATGCCAAAAATTCCGGCTTTCTGTGATAATACAAGCAATGCCTTTGCCACATTAGGAGTCTGCTCCGTCTGTAACGCCGTCAACGCTGTCTCATAGGCAAAATTCAAAAGGCCATCTCCAGCAAGAATTGCCATGGCTTCCCCATAGACAATATGCGTTGTCTTCCGTCCGCGGCGGTATTCATCATTGTCCATTGCCGGCAGATCATCATGAATCAGAGAATAAGTATGAATCATCTCAATAGCAGCCATGAATGGCTCAATGACCTCTGATTTTCCGCCAAACATACGATACGTTTCTAACATAAGCATCGGTCTTAACCGCTTTCCTCCTGCAAGAAAACTGTAATTCATGGCTTCAATGACCTGTTTCTGATAGCCTTCTTCCTTCGGAAGATATTTTTTTATGATAGTTTCAATCTGTTCTGTCCGCTTTGTAAGCTCTGCTGTCATATCCATCAAAATTCCTCCAGCATTCCCTGTTCGTTCAATACCAACATTTTCTTTTCAATGGCATCTATCCGCTCACTGCAGTGTTTCAGCTTCTTCATGCCCTGCTCATAGCAGGCAAAGGATTCATCCAGAGAAATATCTTCCTCCATATGCGCAATCAGCTGCTCCACTTCTGCAAATAAATCCTCTAAATTCTCATTTTCTCTTCTTTCCGTTTTATGATCCATCTCATTTTCATTGATTGTCTGATCTGTCATCTTCCGCTTTCCTCCCGGCATATGATTTCTTCTACTCTCGCCTTAACGGTTCCATCTTTTACACTTATCTGTAATTGTTCTCCCTCAGAAACCTGAGAAACACTCTTTAAACCATTCTGCTGGCTGTCAGCCACATAAGCATATCCCTGTCCCAATCGTTTCAATGGTGAAATATCATCAAAATGCTGGGCTAACATCCGAAGTCTTGCCTTATTCCGCTCTAACTGCTGCGTCATGCCATGCTCTAAGCGAAGCTGTAATTCCCCCAGATACTGTTTCTGACTGTTCAGACGGTATATCGGACTCTGTTGCATTAATTTTGCTTTCAGCGTCTCTATGCGTCCCTGCATTACAGCAACTTTACTCTTCATGCTGCGCATCAGATGTGCCCGGTCAGTCTGTATCCGCTGCAGCATCTGATTCCTGTCATATACCGCAAGCTCTGCCGCTGCAGATGGAGTCGGTGCCCGCAAATCTGCCACATAATCCGCAATGGTATAATCGACTTCATGTCCCACTGCAGAGATAACCGGTGTTTCACATTCAAAAATTGCTCTTGCTACGATTTCTTCATTAAATGCCCATAAATCTTCTATGGAGCCACCACCACGGCCTACAATGATAACATCTAAATGCATGGCATCCAGTGCGTGAATGCCATTTACAATACTTTCTTTGGCACCCTCTCCCTGCACCAGTGCCGGATATAGAATAAGCTGCACATAAGGATTTCTTCGTGCAGCAATATTACGGATATCCTGTATTGCAGCCCCGGTAGGTGCTGTTACAATTCCAATACGTCCGGCATACTGTGGAATCGGTTTTTTATACTCTTCCGCAAACATGCCCATTTCTTCCAGTTCCTGTTTCAGCTGAAGGAATCTGGCATATAAATCTCCTGCACCGGCAAGTGTAATCTCTTTTGCATATATCTGATATCTGCCATCCCGTTCAAATACTTCAATAGAACCGGTTACTTCAACCTTGTCGCCATCCTTCATGCGAAAAGACAGTCCACCCCGGTTACCGGCAAACATGATGGCACTGATGGCACTGTTGTTTTCCTTTAAAGTAAAATAAATATGACCGGAGGAATGATATTTGCAGTTCGATACCTCGCCCTTTACACATACCTGATGCAGGACAAAGTCCTGGGCAAACATATTCTTGATGTAGCGGTTAATCTGGGTTACCCCATATACTTTCTTCATCATGCGATTTTTGCCAATACTCCATTGATAAATGCCGGCGAATCATCGGTTCCGTATTTCTTCGCCAGTTCTACTGCTTCATTGATGGCTACTCCGGTTGGAATATCATCTTCATATTTCATCTCATATACAGCAAGACGAATCAGAGTCAGATCAACCTTGCCCATACGGGTTGTCTTCCAGCCTTTGGATGATTCGTTGATAATCTTATCGATTTCCTCTAAAACTGCAATAATCTTATTAAATTTATCTTCAATATAACTCTCATCCGGCTTCTCAATCGGTTCATTCTCTTCGATAAACAGATTCATCTGCTCTTCGTATTCCTTCTCACTATGAAATTCCACACGGAATAACATTTTAAATATCTGTTCTCTGATTTCTCTCCTGCTCATGTTGTATCCTTTCATTATTGGTCTTCATTGTAAAAAAAGAATGCTTTAACAGCATTCTTTATTATACTACATCTGCGGTTATCACAAAAGTATTATTTCGTATTTTTCATGTCAACTGTTGCAATTCTGACGTTAACAATTGCTACGGATAATCCTGTCATAGTCTCAATTGCAGATTTTACTTTCTCCTGTACCTTCTCAGATACTTCCGGAATAGAATAGCCATAGGAAATATTTAAGGCTACTTCTACACTGACTGTCTTCTCTGCCACTTCTACTTTAACACCCTTAGATAAGTTTTTCATTCCAAGCTTGCTTACCAGTTCGTTGGTAATATTGCCAGCCATGGATGCAACTCCTTCTACTTCTGTTGCAGCAAGTCCTGCGATAATTGCAACGACCTCATCTGCTACATGTACTTCCCCAAGGTTATCTTCTTTTATTTTAACAACTTTTCTACTATCTGCCATTGTTCTGCCTCCTACAAAAATATTATGTGGTTATTATATCAGATAATTCATTTTTTGAAAACCTTTCCGCATAATATTGTGCATTTTCCCTGTGTAAAAGTTCTAAGAAATCTCTGTCCGGAATCGGTTTGGAATAAAAATATCCCTGCAGATAATCACAGTGCTGCTCTGTCAGATAATCTACGTATTCCTGTGTTTCTACTCCTTCTACCACAATTTCAAGCCCAAGCTCCTTAATCATGCGGATAGTATTTTTCAATGCAATCATTGCCTTTTCATTTTTAAATGCTTCCCACAGAATGGTTTTATCAATTTTGACAATACGGAACGGGAACCGGAACAGATAATCCGTATTGGAATATCCCGAGCCATAATCGTCCAAGGAAAACTCAATGCCCTGCTTATGAAGTATCTTGATATTGTTTTCCAACATATCACTATGTGCTGCCGCCGTCTCTGTAATCTCAAGGTTTATCTGGGTTGGTGCTACATGGTACTTCTCCATGATTTCCGTTAACCGCTCGGCAAGATTTTCCTGCATACACTGCACCACAGAAAGGTTAATCTCTATGTATTGTAAGCCATAGTCCGTAAGCTGTTTCTCCTGAATAAAACGGCAGACTGTTTCAAATACAAATTCTCCAATCTGCATAATCATTCCGCTCTTTTCGGCAATCGGAATAAATTCTTCTGGAGAAATATAGCCCATGCTCTGATCCTTCAGCCGCACCAGTGCTTCCGCAGATACAATTCTGTTTTCTGCCACAGAATAAATCGGCTGGTAAAAGACTTCGAAACCTTTATGGTCTACTGCATCATTCAAAAGCTTCCGGATACGAAGTTCCCGCTTCGGCCGGTCAATATCCATCTCAGCAGGCTTTAATACCACATTTCCGTTTTCTGAGGAAATGGAGCGCATATACTGGATATAATCAATTAATCCGTTCAAATCCTTTGCATCACGCGGACACACAATACTGCTGATATGAATCCGGAATTTCGTCTCCACACTGCCGGAATGCCATGGCTGTTCAAACCGGTCCAGAATCTGCCGGATCAGTACGGAAGAATCAATATCCTTCTTCTTCCGGTCTAATGCCAGAACATATACACTCTGTGAGAACTGGTAAATACGGGAATTGTCGATAAGTTCCCGGAAAAATGCCGCCATTTCCTTCTGGAATTCATTGACAGAATCATTTCCCAATGTCTGCCGCATCACCTTTAAATTATGCACTTTAATCACAAGCATCGGGAAACGTTCGCTTCCTAACAGGCGCTCCTCTGCCTCTTTTAAGAATGCTCTCCGGTTCATAATTTCAAGCTCCGGCACCGTATATTCCTGTGGTCTTTCCGAAGAAATCAGATATAAAAGCACACACATTGCCATTCCAAAGAACTGAAGCCGGAACCCCGGAAATGCAATATGAAGTGCCAGTGTAAATATACTTACAAGTGCAAATACCGTTGCAGAAAGTAATATTTCAAAGCTGAGCCGTTTCCGGAAACGAACCAGAAATACTTCTCCTATCAGATAAAAATAAATCATGCAGGCATAGAATACTATAATTCCGTTCTGTCTCTGATAACTGCCATTCCCCCCTACTTTAAAAAGATATGGGATAAATAACTGCACTACCAGCAATGCTGCCACAATCCAGGCCGGTACAAACAGCCAGCCTTTTTCCTTCCGGATAAAGCGTTCTACTCTTCCTGTCAGGCACAGAATATACAAAAGATAAGCTACCGCTACTACTACCTGTCCGATAATGCAGATGTATAAAAGTATGGTTGTCCACATTTTATCCAATGGCACCTCATTCCAGAACAGTAAAAAGTCGCTGGTAGACACAACAAGCAGAGCATACAGCATCACGCGGTATACCCTGCTTTGAAAATTATCACTATATTTTCTTAAATGATACGCAGCTAATGCAGTCAGAAGAACAAATGCAGCCGCAATATCGTAATATACTAAATGCTCCATTCTTATCCCTCGCACTCTGCATAAATATTATCGGAAAGATATTTCACATCACTGAACGGTTCCTGCTCTGTTGTTTCTTCTGCCATTCCTGTTGCTTTTATCTTTGTCAGCTTGTCAATATAAAAATCCACTGCCTTCTTGGATTCTTCAAAAGTATATAAAGCTGCCGGAGAATTCCACTCTCTGACATATACCTTATTATAGTCAATATAGGCAACCATGGCAAAATCACCATCTTCCGGATTTAAAAATGTCTTCTGCATAGATGCATGCATATCACATCCACGGATGATTTTGTCCTCTTTGCTTTTCTTCTGCCCTGTTACAGCTTTTGCAGTTGTCTTCTCAGCTTCCTGTTTGTTGCCGGATGATTTCTTTTTCTTCTGGTCTTCTTCCACCATCCGGTCTATGGCATCTGCTGCACGATTCATTGCTTCGAAAATATCAAGTTGTCCCTCTACACCTTTTTTCTCCGTTTTCATTGTGCCCCCTGTATTTCTTAAACCCTTTTCCTTAAAGGAATCTGCTTATTTTCCCACAATTTTTCTGGTATTGATATAGTCATATGGTGTCTGCTGATATACATAATAATTCAGCCAGTTTGCATATAACATATTACCATGTGAGCGCCACTGCAGTAATGGCTTTGCATTGATATCATTATTCGGATAATAGTTCTCCGGCATAGCAATATCCATTCCCTTCTGCAAATCACGCTTATACTCTTCATCCAGCGTATAACGGTCATATTCTGGATGTCCCATTACAAAAATCTTACGTCCCTCATTGGCAATTGCCAGAAATACACCGGCTTTTTCTGATTCTGCAAGAATGGTAATATCCTTAACCTTCTCAATATCTTCTTTACGGATTCCGGAATGTCTGGAATGTGGTGCCATAAAACGGTCATCAAATCCTCTTACCAGCGGCACTTTACGATTCTTTACCTGGTGTTCAAAAATTCCAAACATTTTCTCATCCAGCATATATTTCGGAATACCATAGTGATAATAAAGGGCAGCCTGTGCACCCCAGCACAAATGCAATGTAGAAGTCACATGAGTCTTAGACCACTCCATGATATCGCAGACTTCTTTCCAGTAATCCACTTCTTCGTATTCCATGGTCTCTACCGGTGCTCCGGTTATAATCAGTCCGTCCAGATTCTCATCCCAGATTTCATCCATTGTCTGATAAAAATGATTCAGATGGCTCATGGATGTATTCTTTGATTCATGGGATGATACCGTTAAAAATGTAACATCAACCTGTAATGGTGTATTTGCAAGTGACCGCAGTAACTGCAGTTCTGTTTCTTCTTTTAATGGCATCAGATTCAGGATTCCAATCCGGATTGGACGAATATCCTGATGTTCTGCTCTTCCCTCATCCATAACAAACACATTTTCCCGCTCCAGAATCTCTCTGGATGGTAAATCGCTCATTATCTTAATTGGCATATTATCTAACCTCTTTTCATCATATACGCATATCTCATTTCATAATACCTTAATTTTACGAATACTTCAATATGCAATTCATTTTCCGAAACGTTCCACAAACATATCTTCAGAAATAATCGGAATGCCAAGACTCTTTGCTTTCTGATTCTTTGACGATGTGGATTCAATATCATTATTCACAAGATAATCTGTCTTCTTAGAAACGCTGCCGGTAACAGAGCCATTCTGGCTTTCCACATACTCTTTAAATTCGGTGCGGTTTTTAAACTGGTGCACATCTCCGGTAATAACAAAGGTAAGTCCTTCACAGGTTCCGCCCTCTGTCACCTTCGGTTCCACATTTTCTATGGACAATATCTCTTCTAACGCTGCAACTGTGTGGCAATTCTGCTCCTGCCGATACCAGTCCAGCATGGAATTCGAACGCTCCGGTCCGATTCCGTCAATCTCTTCAAAGCCTTCTCCAGCATGCAGTTTCTGAAAGAATCCTTCTGTTCCAAGGGCCGCAATCATTTTCTTTCCCGCATCTGTTCCAATCTGCGGAATGCATAAGGCATAAATAAAATGTACCGGATCAACTGTTTTACTCTTTTCAATTGCCTGCAGCATATTATCGCAGGACTTCTCGCCAAATCCGTCTAAAGAGCGGATTTCATCCGCATGATTTTCAAGAGCATAAATATCTTCAAAATAATGAATATAGCCTAAGTTCATGAACTTTAGCATGGTCTGTATTGACAGTCCGTCAATGTCCATGCCCGGCTTGCTGACAAAGCGGCTGAATTTCTTTACATGCTTTGCAGTACAGTCCGGATTCGTACAGTGCAGTGTCTTAGTTCCGCTGTGTTCACTGATTCTGATTTCCGTTCTTGCATGACATACCGGACAGAATTCAGGAATTGCAAAAGTTCCTTCCTTTTTCTTTACTCCGATACATTTTGGAATAATCTTATTGGCTTTGATAATATCAAGGGTTGTCTTTCCATCTTCTCCGATTCCAAGACGCTCCATTTCACTGATATTACAAAGGGATGCACGGCTTACGGTAGTACCTTCCAGCGCAACCGGCTCAAATACTGCTACCGGCGAAATCGTAGATGCAGCACAGGACCACTCCACATATTTTAGTGTCGTTTCTGCAGAGACATCCTGCCATTTAAATGCATAACCGGCTCTCGATGCATGATGTCCGGTAACACTTCCGGTCTGGGCATAGTCGTTATCTTCATAGCAGATCACCAGGCCATCTACCGGAATGTCCATTTCACCATCTTCTACCTTCTTTGTCCAGCGTTCTACGACTTCCTCTAACCCTTTTGCATCGGTCAATTCATGTGCTACCGTTGTAAATCCAAGCTTCTCAAGATAATCCATCCTCTCTCCCCAGGATGACATTGCTTCATCCAGATGCACCAGTGTAAATGCATAGAAATGAATATGACGTTCCTTTACTTTATCAAGATTACTCTTATCCAGTCCTAAGGTACCGGATGCGAGATTTCTCGGGTTGGCATATTTTTCATCATCATCCTCAATGGTATCATTGATTAATTCGAAGTCTGTATAAGTAATGGCCGCTTCTCCACGGACTACCAGATGCCCTTTATATTTTACGGTCTTTGGGATTCCTTCAATGGCATCCTTCATAAAAGTGATATTGCTGCCAACAGTTCCATTTCCTCTTGTTAAAATTTTAACAAGTTTTCCGTTATCATAAGTTACTACCAGTGTCAATCCATCCAGTTTCCAGGATAACCAGACCGGTCTTTCTCCTGCCCATGCCTGTAAATCTGAAATCCGTTTGGTCTTGGCAAGTGAAAGTGCCGGATATTCATGTGCTTCCCGTTCGCCATTATTTTCCTCAAATCCGGCATTCTGTGTCGGACTTTCCGGCAGAATATATCCTGTTTTTTCTTCTAACTGGGTCAGTTCGTCAAACATGCCATCCCATTCGTAGTTTGACATGATTTCATCCTGTCCGTTGTAATATGCTTCGGAAGCTTCATTTAACGTTTTTACCAGTTCTTCAATTCTCTTCTTCTCATCCATGGATATAACTCCTTACCCTCAATCTATTTTGGTATTACTGTTGTATTACTGGAATTTGAAATGCGCCGGTTCAGCTCCATCCACTCTTCCTCTGTTATTCTGCGGTATTTTCCCTTTTTAAGGCTTCCCAGTTCTATATTCATAATGCGGACTCTCTTTAATTTTACCACCTTATATCCACAATACTCGCACATCCGGCGAATCTGCCGGTTATACCCCTGGGTTAATATGATTCGGAATTTACGCACATCCAGTTTTTCTACTACACATGGTCTTGTAACCACATCAAGTTCTTCTAATGGAACTCCACCGGACATTTTCTTTAAAAAGGCCTCCGTTATGTCATGATTTACCGTAACCTCATATTCCTTTTCATGCATATTTCCGGCGCGCATCATCTTGTTTACAATATCCCCATTATTCGTCAATAATATAAGTCCCTGTGAATCTTTATCCAGTCTTCCTACCGGATAAATGCGTTTCGGATAATGAATATAATCGACTATGTTATCTTTTTCATCCTTTGCGGCAGTGCAGACAATGCCCACCGGCTTATTGAATGCAAGAAGAATCATTTCCTCTTCTTTCTTAATTGCCTTTCCATCCACACAGACCTGTTGTCCCGGCATCACCTTACAACCGACAGAAAGAACTTTTCCATCTACGGTAATGCGTCCCTGTTCAATCAGGCGGTCGGCCTCTCTACGGGAACAATATCCTGCTTCACTTAAAAATTTATTGATTCTGACTCCGTTTTCTTCCATCGATATTTTCACCCTGTGTAAATTTTCTCGCTGCCCGCGGAACAAAGAATGTGTCTTGGTACATCATCGCGGAGCGATTTTTACTTTACAGGAAAGCAATTTCCTGTAAAGTAAAAATAACGGAGGTCCTAAGACCTCCATCTGTTTATTATTTTAAGAACTCTGTCTTAACATATCCTTCTTTATCTTTCCAGGTGACTTTTGTCCACCCTTCTGCATAGCTCATCTGAACAGTAACAGAATCTCCTGCATAAGCAACTCCAACCTTGGATGCGGTCTCACTCATAGAGGAACGGATATTAACCGTATTGGTTAATGTAATCTTAGTGCCAGCTGCGATTCCGCTGGTGTCTGCCGCCGGCTCCTGTGCCGGTGCTTCTGTTGAAACATAGTCACTCTTTACATATGCCGGTGTACCATTGTAATCAATGCTGCTCCATCCATCTTCTGTCGTACCGGTTCTTGTCAGTGCAGTTCCCTTTTCAACTGTTCCAAGCAATGCTCCGGACTCATTCGGTTCCTGTCTGACATTTACTTTATCCAGTGTATATACCGTCTCCGTTGTCACTTCCGGCTCAGCTGGTGTCTCTGGTTCTACCGGTGCCTCTGGTTCCGCCGGTGTCTCCTCTGTTGCCGGTTCTTCCGTTGCCGGCTGCTGCTGCTGTGCCTGTGCAATTGCTGTTGCCCACGCATTATATGCATCTGCGATGGTAACTGTTACCATATTAGAAAGATTTTCATCTGAAGCAAGGGCTTTTTCATAATTTGCCTGTACTTCTGCCTGTAATGCAATGACATCTTCCTGTGTTTCAAAATTACTGATTAAGTTTTCCACATTGCTGTCCGTTGGCTGCTCTTTATAATGACGGTTAAAGCTGCTATATAAGTTATCAATATAAAGTACTCCCTGCTCATTCTTCTTTACATAGAAGAATTCCATACCAGGTGCTGTGGTATCTACTCCTGCAAATTTCAAATCCAGTGTTACACAGACAAGATAAGAATCTGCTTCTAATCCTGACTTGGTATAACATTTGATATTCTGATAACTCTCTGCATACTGTGACATCATGGTAATCAGGCTCTGTTCATTCTCGGAAACCGGTGTTGCATAGGTCTGTAATGTTGCCAGATCACCTGCCGCATATGCATTGTAATAATTCTGCATCAGGGTATTGATTTCCGGAACGGCATCTACCTGAAAGCTCTCTGCTTCAGTACTCTGTTCCGTAGAAAGTCCATTGTCCTTATCTTTATTTCCACTGCTGAATTTTATCATTACTACTGCTAATACAATAAATAAAATTACTGCAGCAAAATATTTCCAGTTCTTCTGAAAGAAACTACTTATGTCATCCTTTGATATCTTATTCATTTTTTCTTTAATTTCTGGCGCTTTCATGTCTATCCTCCTAACCTTACCCGTGTAAACCCACAGAACCTGCCACCGGCAGCTTCTTACGGATGCTTTGCAGCTCAAAAGCACACTTTACGAGCCGCCCGGGTAAATGATGAAAAACGTTTCTTATAAGTTTTGCGGGACATAAATCCCGCAAAAATAAATGTGTTAATATAAATATAAAATGCACCCGGCGGGAATCGAACCCGCATTATCAGAGTCGGAGTCTGACGTTCTATCCATTAGACTACGGTTGCAGCTTATTTATACTAACACATCTATATAAAAAAATCAAAGGTTTTATTTAAGAAGCTTCTTCAAACTGGGAATTATAAAGCTGTGCATAGAAACCATTCTTCTGTAACAGTTCTTCATGATTTCCCTGTTCAATAATATCACCATCTTTCATAACAAGAATCAAATCAGCATCACGAATGGTAGACAGACGATGGGCAATAATAAAACTTGTTCTTCCTTTCATCAGGTTATCCATAGCCTTCTGGATTCTGTGCTCTGTTCTGGTATCAACAGAGGAAGTTGCTTCATCTAAAATCAGCACCCTGTTATCCGCAAGAATTGCTCTGGCTATGGTAAGTAACTGTTTCTGTCCCTGGGATACATTGCTGGCATCCTCATTTAATTCCATATTATAACCACCCGGCAGAGTCTGGATGAAATGATGGGCATGGGCGGCTTTCGCTGCCGCAATGACTTCTTCATCTGTGGCATCCAATCTTCCGTAACGGATATTTTCCATAATAGTGCCTTTAAATAACCAGGTATCCTGAAGCACCATACCGAAGGCATCTCTTAACTCCCGGCGGTTATACTCCCTGATATCGTGACCATCTAATTTGATGCTTCCACTGTTAACATCATAAAAACGCATCAGCAGCTTCACCATCGTGGTCTTACCTGCTCCGGTTGGTCCTACAATGGCAATCTTCTGTCCCGGTGCAACCTTTGCTGAGAAATCATTAATGATAATCTGATCTGGATTATATCCAAAGTGTACATGGGAAAATTCCACTTCTCCTCGTACATCCTTTAATTCCACTGCGTTTTCTGTGGTCTGGTCTTCTTCCTCTTCTCCTAAGAATTCAAAAACACGTTCCGAAGCTGCAGTCATGGACTGTACCTGGTTAATGACCTGTGCAATCTGCTGGATTGGCTGGGTGAAGCTCTTTACATACTGGATAAATGCCTGAATATCACCAATTCCAATTGTTCCGTTAATTGCAAGCATTCCACCGGAAATTGCCACACCTACATAGCCAAGGTTGCCGACAAATACCATAATCGGCTGCATCATGCCGGATAAGAACTGGGATTTCCATGCAGATTCATACAATACATGGTTGGTATCATTAAACCGTTTAATGGTTTCCTTTTCTTTATTAAACGCCTGGATAACCAGATGTCCGGAATACGTCTCTTCTACCTGACCATTGATATGTCCCAAGTACTCCTGCTGGGTACGGAAATATTTCTGTGAAAATTTTGCAATTGCTGAAACCATCAATGCTGAAATTGGAAGGATTACCAGTGCAATCAATGTCATCAGTGGTGAAATGGAAAGCATCATCACAAGAACTCCGATAATGGTTGCCACGCTGGTAATAATCTGCGTCACGCTCTGGTTTAAACTCTGTCCTAACGTATCTACATCGTTCGTGATACGCGAAAGCACCTC
>JBNMJI010000001.1:0-34955 GCA_050873725.1 Roseburia sp. | reverse complement strand
CGGTGCTCACCAGTGAGATGTATTTTCTCATTCTCTATGGAATTGCCGCCGGTTTCATTCTCTACCGCATGATAAGAGAGCTTGCCAATCTGCATCAGGTCAGCACCCTGCGCAAATCCAGCCTGCTTCCGTTTATTCATACTGCCAAAGAAGACGATACCTTCTATTCCGAGGAATTGTCCGGCGGATTTATTATCCAGACTGAACCGATTAATCTGGTGGAATTATCCACCAGCAGGGAAATCCTGGCTGAGCTGGCTGCCAACTGTGAGACGCAGAATCCACTCTCTGCTTATCTGGAATCCTGCATCAACAGCGGCGATGAAAAATTAATAAACAAAGGCGTCATCTATATTGAGATTATCAAGAAACAACTAGAAAAAGGAAATATAGATATTCTTGCCACTTATGACAAATTAAAAAATTGCAGGGAGGAACTTCTTTAAAGTCCTTCCTGCAATTTGGGTTTATGCGATAGCTCGCAAAACGTGTTTCTTGTAGTTGCTAACGAATTTGTGACAACATTTCTTCTAATTTCTTGATGTTCACCGGCTTGGAGAGATGTCCGTTCATGCCGCTGGCAAGGGAACGCTGCACATCCTCATCAAAAGCATTGGCACTCATGGCAATAATCGGAATACTCTTACAATCCGCTCTTGGCAGCCGTCGAATCGTCTTCGTCGCCTCCAGTCCATCCATTTTCGGCATCTGGATATCCATCAGAATCAAATCATAGTACTCCGGCTCTGTCTCTTCCATTCGCTGTACTGCTTCTTCTCCATCATAAGCTTCCTCTACCAGAATTCCATAGTCAGCTAAAAGAGTATGGATAGTCTCCATGTTCAGTGGATTATCTTCTACCACAAGAACTCTCTTCCCGGAAAGATTTATTTTTTCAACTTCCTGCTGTGCCTCATCCTCCGCTCCATTCTCCGGCTGAAGCTTTAAGGTAAAACTGAAAGTACTTCCTTTTCCCAAATCGCTTTCCAGCTCAATTTCTGAATCCATCATACGAACCAGACGGCTGCAGATAGAAAGTCCCAGTCCGGTTCCCTGTTTTCTGGCCTTCTTGGAGTTGTCAATCTGCTCAAACTGCTGGAATATCAGCTCCTGCTTATCCTTCGCAATACCGATTCCATCATCCTTTACCTCGAAATACACGAAAGTATCTGTGCCTCTCTGCTGTTCAACAACCGTAAGCCAGACATGACCATTTTCCTCTGAATATTTAATGGCATTACTTAAAAGATTTACCAGTATCTGGTTGATTCGAAGTTCATCACACAGGAACCATTCATGCTGCAGCCGGACATCCATGGTGAATGTCATATTTTTCTCAGCAATCCGCGGTTCCATCAAAGTTCTGACTCCATCTATCAGTCGGGATAAATTACATTTATCATAAACCAGACGCATCTTTCCGCTTTCAATCTTAGACATATCCAGGATATCATTTAATAGTCCTAAGAGATAACCGGATGCTCCTTTTATCTTCTTCAGGCAGTCAACTCTTCTTTCCTCGCTCTGTCCATCCTTCAGTGCAATTTCCGTCATACCGATAATACCATTCATCGGAGTCCTTATCTCATGAGACATACGGGCAAGGAAATCTGATTTTGCCTGAGCTGACAAATCGTGTCTCCGAAGATTTAACTTGTTCTGAATAATAGAACAGATTTCATCCAGACATTTCTTATCTGATTCATTCTTTAAAATTTCCGGATTCATTCCAAGAATCAGAATACTTCCGGAATACTGTCCGTTGTCGCACATATGGAACATAACGCCCTCTTGGGTTCCAACAAACCGTCCCACCATCGGGCCTTTTCGTACCTCATCCGTTATCGGCTTCACTTCCTGCATCAGACGCTGTTCTGTGAACTGTAAAGCTTCTTTTTCTGTGCAGCGCAGGATTCCATTCCATTCAGGCCCTGCCTCATTCTTTTTCCACTGATAACTCAGGCTATTTGCCAGATATTCCGATGAAAAATAAGTTACCAGAAGATTTTCAAAGGCAAACTGTTCCTGCATTTTCGCAGCAAAGATATCAAGCACAACTTCGATTTCTCTTCCCTGGTCAAAAATGTTCAACGCAATGGATAACATGCTGACATCCTTCAGACGCTCCATGGAATCAATCACTTCAAATTCCTCTTTTACCGGAATTTCCTTTTCTATCTGAGACATTTTCTCATAGATAACAGTATCTGTATTTCCTGTTTTTGCTGCTTCCAGTGCAATTTTTGCATGATGGATTCCCTTGCTTAAGATAAGCTCCCGCTCTACTTCTGCAATACCACACCGGATATTTAATGCCAGATATTTTTCATCTGTAAGTGCCGCAAAACGTTGCCTCATCTCTGCTGCCATATTTTCCGCCCGCAGGACCTTTATCTCCGGAATCCATACCATCATCTGATCTGCACCCACTCTGGTATAGATTATATTCTTTAACCTGGACTCCTCACATACCTTTTGAATCTGTTCTGCTAACTGCTGAAGAATAAGATCTCCGAAAACAAGTCCATAATGTTCGTTCACATATGTGAACTTCTCTATATCTAAAAGAATAATCACACTGTGTCTTACCGATGCCTTAGCCGACTGCACAGCCTCCATACCATAGGAACTACGGTAGAATCCGGTCAGATTGTCATAGTACTGTTCCTTTTGTTGTGCTTCCTCTAACAATTTCCGTTGGTTAATATTATGGACACAGCCTACGATGCGGCTTGAATCTCCACTCTCATCGGAAAGAATACGTCCAGTCATATTTACCCACTGATATTCCTCTTCCGCATTGTTCCGAAGTCTGAAATCCACATCCAGCTTATTACCGGAATGCTCTAATACCTGATATACATGTTCTCTGTCTTCCGGATGGATGCATTCATTTTCAATAAATTCCGGATGCTGTTTACAATCCCAGTTACCATCAGAGCCGTTACTGCTGTTAACGATTTCTAAGACACGCTCTTTTCTGCGGAAGGTAAAAAACATATCCTGTGAACTTTCTACCGCTACCCGGTATCGCTCTTTTTCTTCAATCAGCTGCTCTTCCGTCTGCATCTCTACGACAGTCAGATTTTCCACCACATCATGTAATTCGTCTATTTCAAGAATATTGGATGTCTTAAAATTATGTATTCCTTCTACTCCGCCACGTACGCTTTCCACCAGCCGGTAAATTGGCTTCGTAATATAACGGACAAGTATCAGAATAATAATAAGTGTACATACCGTTCCAATTACCACTGCAGCCAGAATTCTGCTGTATACCGTATTTCCCAGTCCATAAATGGAATCTTCCGTCACAAAACCGCAAAGCATCCAGTCTGTATCTTCATATGGAACATTATTTCCATATAGGGAAAGTGGTTTTATAATTGCATAGATCTTCTGCTCCCCGATATTGGCATCCGCAACCCGGTAAAGTTCCAAATCTGAAGTTTTTTCTAACTCCAGATTCTCCTTTCCACTGGACACTGCATCATACAGCACTCCTTTTCCCGTAATTGCTTCATACCTGTTTTCCCCTCTGTCTATCATCAGGGCATATCCGGCATTTAACTCATTATCGAGATCCTTGACTTCAAAATAACTATTCAGATAACTGACAGCAATCTCAATTCCTACTACTCCATAAACCGTTCCTTCATATACCAGCGGTACGGAATATGTAATCATCTGATGGTTATCCATGTAACTATCTTCCAGAATAAATGGTTTCGCCCAGTATCCCAGATTCACCATGTCCGTATTTTTGTGTGCCAAAGCTGCCATATATGGCTGATAGAAAAAATCATCCGCATCCCGTTTGCCTTCTCCCTCCAGAGAGAATTTTGTAGACCATGCATTGTCCAGTGAAATGGACTGCATCTGGGAAAGCTGCTTATCACCTTTTTCCATCAGTAAATCTGCATTGGAATCTATCTTATTCTGTGGATCTGAATCTCTTACAAAGAATCCATTATATTCTGCCCCTTCTTCCAGCGACTGGTCATTTGCCAGCACCAGAAAAATTCCAGACGTCATATTATGCTGCAAAGTGTCAATCATTCCCGGAAATACCTGCTGCAGATATTCCTGCTGTGCACCTTCATCAGCCAGAAACTGCCAGACATTGATATCATGCGCCTGTAATACCTCAGACAAATTTGCAGATAATCCATCACTTTCTTTATAAACAGAACGCCAGCGTTCTACCATTTCATTTTCCAGAACTACTCTCCGGTTGTCCACTGTATGACTGTCCGTGCTGATGGTGCTTTCCTCCAGCGTCGACCTTAATCCACTTCCCAGCAGCACCAGAAATGGCACTGTTCCCTGGATTAATACAGCCATCAGAATCGGAACCAGTATAATACCTAAAATATTTTTCTTCTTTTTAATGGCTTTCCACCTGCTTTCCCGTGACCCTCTTATTTACTCGCTGCTGTCTGTTTCAATGTATCACAGAAATCGGTATACCAGCTTTCAAAAGATTCATCTGAAGTATATTTTGCTATCTCTTCCTCTCTGGATGCTCCTGCTGCAACTGCTGCATTTATTGCCTCCCTGTCTGCCTCAGCCCGGTCAGATAAATTAAATTCCAAGACCTGACGCAGATTATAGCTATTTTTAAAATTCTTTGTGGTATAAAATGTTGTCTTATCAAAATCATTCATAACTATTTTCAGGCAGTCATACGTCTTATCATTCATTTCAATATTATTTTCTTCAATTACTTCATCCAATGCCTCAATTTTATTTGACTCTTTTAATACCGGCATATAGGATGAATCACAGGCAAACCGGAGATTCTGTTCCTTCTGTGTAAACCATTTTAAGAATTCGCAGGCTGCGTACTCATGCTTCTCATCCGACTTCGTCACTGCCATTCCGGCTCCCTGCTGTACACGATAATTCTCGCCGCCTTCCATCAGCGGAGACTGCTGCATGGTAACATCAATATCATGGCTTCCATTCTCATCCTCTACTTTATCAGGGAAATAAAAAGCAGAAGAAGTTGAACCGGTATAAGCAATAATATCTCCTGTTTTCACATCATCCGAGCGGAATTTTCCACAGGCTGTAAAATAACCTTTGACATATGGTACATAATAATTATCCCATAACCGGCGAATCATATCCTCATCGGTATTGATTGTTACCTCTCCATCTTTTACTTCAAATATTTCTTTTCCCATCTGCCGCATTCCGATGACAAAATAATTTGCCATGGCATCTCTTCCATAGAATGCCTTTCCATCATCCGGAATATCCGGGGTCTGACTGTCCGTCCACTCGTAATAACGCTGTGCCACCTCAGTCACACCTTCTGTTGTATACAATTCCTCCAATGTGCTGCCGGTTGCCTCTGCAAATGGCTCCCAGTCTGTCTTATTAATCATCATAATCTCTGTGGACTTTGCTACCGGAAGTAAATATAATGCTCCGTCCTGGTTAAAATATCCTTCTTCTATATAGGAATCCACATATTCTGACAATTCCTCTTCGGAAAAATACTGTGTCAGATCCGTAAGTTTTCCTTCTGCCTGTACAGAATATGCAGTATCTGCATAGGATGAAAAAATATCCGGCAAATCTCCGGCTCCTACTTCTCCATTTAAGGAGCTGCTGATTGCTTTCTCCAGATCAGAAACTGAACCCAGGCTGTATTCTTCTACATAGATGCCTTCTTCTTTTCCAACTGTTGCATTAAATTCCTCCACCAGTTTTTCAAAAGTTGACTGCTGGGTTCCATTGTAATAATGCCATACGGTAAGCGATACCGGATTATTTGGGTCAAGTTTCACATTTGCAGTATTATTTCCCTTCACGCTGCATCCGGTTAAAGCTGCGGTTAACGTTGCCAATGCCAAAGTTTCTGCGATTATTCTTTTTCCTTTTTTCATTTGTTTTCTCCTGCAGATATCTGCGATTCATTTCTACATGTTCCTTTATTTCATCATCCCCAAAGTGTTTAACCATTTTCATTGTAGCATATTTGCATTCTTTAAACTAGTAACGCTCTGCAGAACCTGCCACCGGCAGTTTCTTTTCTCCCAGATTTTTCTCGCTACCCGCGTAAAAAAGTGCAGAAGAATGTCAGCCCCATTCCTCTGCACTCAATTTTATTTCTTTTTGTTATCTTTTTCTTTTGCTTTCCACTTAAAATATTCTGCATCCAGATCCACAGTGACTTCCGGAATCTCTTTCTTTCCTTCTGCCGCCTCTTCCTCCGGCTGCTCATCCTCTAACGGAATTCCCGCTTTCTTAAAGTATTCCGGATTAATCCGGATTTCCGGTTTAATTGCCTGATAAGGAGATTTCTTTTCTTCCTTCGGCTCTTTCTTCTCCTTTTCACGTTTCTTTTCCAGTTCGTGGTTACGCTCTTCGATTAGTTTCAGATATTTTTCCGTATCCACCATATCCTGAAGCTGGCTCTTAAGCTCTGACTGGTTCTCCCGGATAACCCCCTTCTGAGTCTTCATATCATCCTGGGCTTTTTTCAGAATATCCTGAAGGGCATCTGTCGTATCCTGCATAATATGCTGTGCTCGCTAAAGTGCATCATCCGTATATAACACAGCTGCTGCATAGACATCCTCAGCATTCCGGCTGGCTTTAAAAATCATGGCATCGCCTTTTTTCCGCGCCTCCCGTTCTGCCTTATCCCTGCTCTGCTGTGTCACTTCATATTCATCCATCATCTCGTAAATACAGGCATTCAGATGATTGAGATGTTCAAACATTTTCTTCTTCTCAACTATAATCTTCTCACCGGTATTGTCATAAAGTTCACTTCTGGATATTAATACATGTATATCCCGTAATACCCGCTCCAGTTTGTCCTGTGTACTCATGATATTCTCCCTTCACCTTGGCTATATATATCGTACAATGTCAGAGCCTGTCTCTGCAAGACCTAATTCCACCGGTTCTTCCCCTGCTGTCTCTAACAGTTCTACTACTCTGTCCGTATCTTCTTCTGCCACCAGTATCAGCATTCCGATTCCCATATTGAAAATATTTCTCATCTGCTCTTTGCTGATATTTCCATCTTTATGCAGCATATCATAAAGTGGCGGAATATCTTCTTCCCGCTGCTTAATCACTGCACCGGTAGAATTATGCATCAGATTATGTACCGCCTTATCAATACCACCATGGGCTACCTGTACGCAGGATTTGATTTCTATATTACTGTTTAATAATGCTTCCATCGCTTCCCGGTACATCCTGGTCGGTGCCAGAAGCAAATCTCCTAAAGTTGCTCCCAAAGACTCATAATAAATTTCCATGGAGGTCTTGGTCAGATATAATTTTCTCCGGGCTGCCACATAGCCGTTGTTATGAAGTCCATTAGATGGAAGTCCAATAATAACATCTCCATCTTTCACCGGTGCTATTCCTATTTTCTTCTTTTTCTCCACAACTCCGGCAATAAAGCCTACCAGATCATACTGGTCATAAGAGAAAATATCGGAAAGCTCCTTAATCTCACTTCCGGCATAGGTCACATTTCCCTGCCGGCAGCCATTTTCCATTCCCTCTTCCATATCCCGGATATATTCAAATTTCGGGCGGGCGCAGGAAATGTTATCATAGAAGAGAAGCGGCTTTGCTCCCATGGCATACATATCATTGATGCAGACTGCCGCACAGTCATAGCCTATGGTGTCAAATCTTGACATTTCCGAAGCCAGCAGCAATTTACCGCTTACCGCATTGGTTCTTGATACCAAAAGCGGTTCCTCATATTTTAGAAACTCTCCTAAAGGTATTTCATTTGTCAATTCTTTTAAGTCAAATTTATCTCGCACTTTCTAACTACTCCAAACTTTTTCATCTGTTCTATAGCATACCACACTTCCACTCATGTGTTAACTTTTTTTCAATTTTCTTCTGCGGATGCGGCGTACGACTTTTACAATCAGTACGATGATCAGAATCAGAATAAGGAGTGCCACAAGAATAACGCCCACAATCATTGCCGCATATTTATTCGGATTTTTCAGTCTTGCGCCAAGGCTCTTATCATCGTCTACCACCTTGCGGTCATGAAGTTCATTGTAATATTCCGGCACCTCTGCAATGCCATTTTCTCCCTCTTCAAAGGATTCCATATAGCGGGCAATGGATACCCATGCCTTTAATTCCTGGTCACCATCGTAAATGATGCAGTCTTCAAAATTTTCTACCTTGCTTCCATCTGCATACTTTGGCACAATGGAAAGCAGTCCGTATGACATATCCGTTACTGCACTGAGCATCTGGCCGCTGTAAAGATCGGATACCACACAGTATAATTTGTCATCCTCAATTTCTTCTCTCTTATCATCCTTCGTCAGATATACGTCTGTTACCCGGTTTAATATCAGACGGTTCGGGTTGTAGGTCATATTCAGTCCGGAGCAGTAAAGTCTTGCCGTTGTCATATAATCGGAAATGGAAGCATCAATCTCTGCTACCGTCTTTAATTCTTTTCCGGTCAGATATACCTTAATCAGTGGATAACCCGGTACGCCGTCTGCCCCGATTCCAAGGGAAAAGGAGTTAAAGACATCCGTTACCGTAACATCCCCCGGCACATAGGTATCACGGACGGTTCCGCTTGGCACAACCGCCACATCAATTTCTTCGCCATCATAATCTTTCGTATGAGTTGCCCCGTAAATATAGGCATCCGCCATAATATCTCCCAGATTATGCTCCGTATGATCTGTATACAAATCATCTACAGATGCAAATTCATAATCATTTTCACACAATACTTCAGAAGCGGTATAACCAAACTGCTTCAAATAGGTATCATCAATATTGGCTTCAAAGGCATCTATCTTCTCCTGGGTTGCCTCATCCGCTTCAATATCCGGGCGAATCGGAATCAGGTTATAGTCCTCTACTTCCCAGCGTCCTTCCGCATTCTGGGAAAGGTGCATACTTCCTACATTAATGCCATATTCTCCGGCAGATACAATAGCTGTATTTCCTTCAATAATCGGCTCCTCTAATGTGGTATGGGTATGTCCGCTGATGATGACATCCAGCTCCGGCACTGCCTTGGCAAGAAGCTCATCCTCAGATTTCTTCGGGTCTTCATTGGTTCCACTGTGGGAAAGACAGACAATCATATCCACATCTTCTTTTTCCTTTATGTCTGCCACGGTCTCCTTTACTGCCTCAATTGGGTCTTCAAACTCAAGAGCGCAGGTCGGTGCGCAGGAAAGAGAATCCTTACCGAATACTCCAAGCAATGCAATTTTTACACCGCCCTTTTCGATGACTTCATAATCCTTTACGCCATAGTTATCAAAAGCATCTTTTAAAAGCTGTCTCTCATCATTCATCTCTGACCAGTCAATGTTACAGACCAGCAGAGACGGCACTGTATCACCACTGGATGCCGCTGTGTCAAGCATCTGTGCTAAGCCCTTGCTTCGATAATCAAATTCATGGTTTCCGAAGGTTGTTGCATCATAACCAAGATAGCCCAACATCCGAAGCTCCGATGCCTCTTCTTCATAAACGGTCTGGAACAGCGTTCCCATGGAAAAATCTCCGCCATCCACCACCAGCGTATCCGGGTTTTCTTCCTTCTTCTCATCGATTACCGTTTTGATTCTCGCAAATCCGCCTGCTTCCACACTTTCCCCATCTACTACCGTACGGAAGCTGTTCAAATGGGAATGGGTATCGTGGGTAAATACGATATCCACCGATTTCTTCTGCTCTTCTGCCGCAGATGCTGTTGTTACCTGCAGACTGCATACCCCCATGCATGCTGCCAGTAATAATGCCTGTAGCTTTGCTCTTATTTTTTGTCCCCTCATATTTGTTCTCCTTTGTATTTTATTTTTTATTGCGAGTGTGGTTAGAGGTAGTTTTTTGTTGACTGGGTTATCAGGTGAATTTTCTCAGATACCTCCGTCTGTCCGGCTGCTATAGATACCTACATTCCATCAGCAAGGGACTCTAAGAATTTCGATATACTTACTATATAATATGGCAACCAGCGCAAATTCACATCCATGTTCATCTGCGCCTCGCCGGCACTTCCCTGTGCCGGCGTTGCCAGTTTCTGCCGAAATTCCAAGAGTCCCTAACTGACTACATAAATGGTATCTATATGCAGTCGAACCGCCGGAAGTATCCCGCTAAACACACGCCATAATAACTCTGTTGCGAAATCACTCCGACTCCAAATGACCCTGCCTCTAATCACTCCCGCAACAAAATAATTTAAATCTGGATTAACTCATAGTTGCGGGTTCCAAGCCCGATTTTCTCTGCATGCTCTACGCAGGATTCCCAGTTGGTATCCGGGTGTACCATATGGAAATGGTCTTTCTCATGGACATGCTGCATCTGTTCTTCCAATACACTGCCATGTACTACCGGTTGCTTATTGCAGGCATCCGCACAAGCCATGTCCAGTGCTACCGGGTCGAAGGATGCAAACATTCCTACGTCCGGAATGATTGGAATATCATTTTCTGCATGGCAGTCACAGTTCGGTGACACGTCACATACCAGCGAAATATGGAAACACGGACGGTTCTGGCAGACTGCTTTGGAATACTCTGCAATCCGGTAATTCAAAAGATTGGAGGCATCCCAGTTGGTTGGATTGACTGCATCCTTCGGGCATACGCCGATACATCTGCCACAGCCCACACATTTATTTTCATCAATGCTTGCCTTGCCATCTGCCACATGTGGTGCATCATGGGCACAGATTCTTACACAGGCTCCGCAGCCTACGCACAGGCTCTGGTCTACTGCCGGTTTGCCGGAACAATGCATTTCCATTTTTCCGGCACGGGAACCACAGCCCATTCCGATATTTTTTAAGGCCCCGCCAAATCCGGCTCCCTCATGTCCTTTAAAATGCGTCAGGGAAATAAATACATCCGCATCCATTACAGCTCTTCCGATTTTGGCTTCCTTCACATATTCTCCGTCTACCGGGACCAGTGCTTCGTCTGTTCCTTTCAGTCCATCTGCGATAATGACATGACATCCGGTGGAAAATGGTGTAAATCCATTTTCGTATGCGGTATCCATGTGGTCTAATGCATTCTTTCTGCTGCCTACATAAAGGGTATTGCAGTCCGTAAGAAATGCTTTTCCACCGCATTCCTTTACCAGATCCACCACTACTTTGGCATAATTCGGGCGCAAAAATGCGAGATTTCCCAATTCTCCAAAATGAATCTTGATTGCTGCATATTTGTCTTCAAAATCAATATTTTTCATTCCCGCTGTAATGCAAAGACGACGCAGCTTCTGCAATAAATTTTCTGAGCCGCTGGTCTTAAAACTGGTATAGTATACTTTGGACGCTTCCATACGGTTTCCTCCTTGTTTTTACTTGTTTTTTACACACTTTTTATACTTCATATCATAATATAATCTACCGTTTTTTTCAATAAATCCTAACCCCGGTTTGCCTCTTTATACCGGTACATCATCTGATCTGCTTTCTCTATGGTATGCTGAATATCATCACCTTTTGGATCAAAATGAGCATAACCAATAGAAACGGATGTCATCCTTTCCTCCGTTTCTTTTATTGACTCCATCATTGCAATAAATTTTCCATTCAACTGCTCTAACTCAGAAAGATGCTTTGTCAATACAACACAGAACTCATCTCCGCCATATCGGAAACACCTGCCATATCTTCCATAGACCTTCTTAATCGCTCTTCCGGTATCCCGGATGCAGTCATCTCCAAATGCATGACCGTAAGTATCATTTGCTTTCTTAAACTGGTCTATATCAAAAAAGATAATGATACAGGATTCATCAATATGAGAAATATAATTTTCATAACCTCTCCGGTTAATCAGTTCCGTAACCTGATCCATCTGCTGTATTGTTTCCAGATTAAAAATGTAAACCATCAGTGATGCTACCGCCAGTGTCACATAATCTACTTTCAGACTGCTGTCTATCAGCTGCGTTATGATTCCCCCAAGCATAAGCACTACAATCATCATAAAATAAAAGGTTCCATTACTCTGATACCGTCTTGCATTCCAGCAAATGATACCAAGTGTATATAAAATCGTTGTAATATATGCTGCAATGTAAATCCAGTAGAAATCTGCATGCATATAATTACTGTTTTTATCTACATAATAGATAAATCCGAAAATGCCGGACAGCCACTCTACCACTGCATGAATTCCCACAATAACAAATGCCCGCTTCGCCCTTTTTTCATCAATAACCGCTGCAATAAAGATACTGATGGCAGGTGCTACAGACAGCTCTATGGCTTTTACAATAATATGTATGATACGGGTAGAATTTCCTGTTCCCTGCAGAACCGTCCCCAGCCATTCACAGAACGCTGCCACTGCAATACTCAAAAAAAGCATATGGAACAGCCATTTTTCATTTTTTGCCAAAGTCCAGCTCTTGCTGATAGAAATCTGAATAATAAGCATCGCTGCAATACTGATAAAAATAACAGCAGTATAATATTTCAACATGAAGATTCTCCTTTCCCGTTTCTCTTTTGTATTCTCTCTTTTCCTCTTGTATTTCTTTACGGGAGTAGTATAACACATCATTTTATATTTATCATCTGATGTGCTGTTTTTCGTTCATATTTTCATATTATACTGCTGTTATTATTTATAAAGAAATGCTGTTTCTAACGCAGCTTTCTCTTTTTTAATATAGTTTACATTGCCTTTCTCTGTTCAAAATGTACTTCTGTCATCATTTCCGGATTCAGCACATGCTCCAAATCTGCTTCGCTCATCAGCTTACGTTCCAGAACGATTTCCCTTACGCTCTTGTTTTCCCGCAGTGCTGTCTTTGCGATGTCGGCAGATTCCTTATATCCAAGATATGGACAAAGTGCTGTGGAAATGCCAACGCTCTTATCTACCAGGCTGCGGCAGTGTGCCTCATTGGCTGTAATTCCGTGTATACAATTCTTTGTCAGTGTCTCAACCGCTTCTTTTAAGGTATCGATGGAATCAAAGAGACTGTAGAATACCACCGGTTCAAAGGCATTCAGTTCCATCTGTCCAGCCTCTGCTGCCATGGTAATTGCGGTGTCATTTCCAATGACATGGAACGCTACCTGGCTTACCACTTCCGGAATAACCGGATTTACTTTGCCCGGCATAATGGAAGAACCGTTCTGTCTTGCCGGAAGGTTAATTTCTCCAAGCCCGGTTCTTGGTCCGGAGGATAACAATCTTAAATCATTACACATTTTCGAAAGGTCCACGGCACACGCTTTCAGTGCACCGGATACCATGACGAATCCATCCAGATTCTCTGTGGAATCGAATAAATCCTCTGCCTGTTTCAGTGGATAACCGGTTATCTTTGCCAGTGTCGGCACTACATTGGATAAATATGCCGGAGAAACATTGATAGCTGTTCCGATTGCAGTTCCTCCCAGATTCACCGTAAACATTTCACGCCTTACTTCTTTTAACCGGTCATAATCACGTTTTACCATGGTTGCATAGGCATGAAAAGTCTGTCCCAGACGCATCGGCACTGCATCCTGAAGCTGCGTTCTTCCCATTTTCAGGATTCCATCAAATTCCGCCGCCTTAATCCGAAGCTCCCGCTCCAGTCCATCCAGCTCTGACAGCAGCGGTTTTAACAGTTCCAGTACTGTAAGTTTTCCGGCGGTTGGGATTACATCATTGGTAGACTGGGACATATTCACATGGTCATTCGGATGAATCCGGCTGTAATCACCTTTTCTTCCACCCATCCATTCATTGGCACGGTTTGCCAGTACCTCATTCATGTTCATGTTGGCACTGGTTCCGGCACCACCCTGAATGGCATCTACAATAAATTCACTGGCAAAACATCCACGAATCACTTCATCGCAGGCTCTTATAATTGCTTCTGCTTTATCTGCCGGAAGAGTCAGCGCATTCCGATTGCTCTGTGCCGCTGCCTTCTTTACTTTTGCAAGGTTACGGATAAATGCAGGATGCAGACGCTGTCCTGTGATTGGAAAATTCTGCTTTGCACGTAAAGCCTGTACGCCATAATAAGCCTCTTTCGGCACTTCCATTGTTCCAATTGAATCGGATTCCATACGCATTTCTTCTGTCATGATGTTTCCCTCTCTCTTTCTTATTTTGTTTTAACCCTTCTTACAGATGCCCGGTAACGCAAATGGCGTCAAGACAGTCTTATCCTGTCCTGACGCCATTGTCACAAGGGTTTGTTTTCAATTTTTATTTTTTGTTTTTTGGTTCTGTCAAAGACTAGCACTCTTTGACCAGAAGGTAAATAGTTTTAAGTTAAAACGTGCTTTATATTTGTTTTTAACATGTTTTTGATTAATTTTTTTAATATTGTTTGTTGTTTTCTTTATTTTCTTAAGTGTCTGTCTTTTCAATAAAATAGAGGTATGATATAATACTTGAAAATAAGCCAACATACTTGTATGTGTAAAATCCGGGCAGTGTATACAGCAAAATATTCTCCTGCCTCTGCGCAGATATGTATTCCACGGCAAGGGGCACTAAGGCATTTTGATAGGAATAGAAAAATAACCGGCAACCGGCACAAATTCACATCCATGTTCATCTGTGCCTCGCTGGTGCGTCCCTGCACCAGCGCTGCCTATGTTTCTACAAAATGCCAAGTGCCTCTAACCGCGTCATAAATATATCTGCACGCAGAGACAGGAGGATATTTTCTGCAGCTGCCTGCAAATTGATATTCACCGGCTACAAAATTTTATATATTACTTTATCTGCTATTTCAGATGCTATTTTATTTGTTATTTCATTTGTCATTTTTTCAGCATTTTATTTGCAGATAAATTCATTTTTTACATCTACTGTATTTTTCAGAAAACGAAAGGAGCCTCTATGGAAAAGGAATTAGACAACATCGATAAAAGTATTATTCGAATCTTACAGGAAAATGCCCGCACTCCGGTCAAAGATATTGCAAAGGAAGTCTTTTTATCTTCCCCGGCGGTTTCTGCCCGGATTGAGCGGTTGGAAAAGCGGGGCATCTTAACCGGCTATCATGCCACCGTAAATCCCATGCTCTTTGGCTACCACATTAAGGCTTTTATTAATCTTGAGGTGGAACCGGCACAAAAAAAGGAATTCTACCCTTTCATCGATAGAATTCCAAATGTAATTGAATGCAACTGTGTCACCGGCGATTATGCCATGCTGGTGGAAGTCATGTTTCAGACCACCATCCAGCTTGACCACTTTATCAATGAACTGCAGCATTTCGGACGAACCAAAACATTAATCGTGTTCTCTACTTCTGTGGAGCACCGCGATGTGCCCGTGAACTGATGAATTTTGCAATTCCTTCCACTCCGATTGTCAGATAACGGAGCAATGATTCTGCTGCAAAAGCAAATACAATCATCAGAAGAATACTGATTCTGGACATCTGGCTCATGGCAAATAACCGGTTTAAGCAGATGCCACAGAAGAGCAGGCCTGCGATATTAAAAATCAAAATACCATATTTAAACTTGTTCATCGGATGACTGATTTTAATCAGAATCATAAATCCAACCACACATAATAGCATGGTGGATGCGGTTGCCACGTCGGAAGCAGGGAGGGAAAATACCTCTCCACAGACTACCAGTGAACCAACGATTAATACATCGGTCAGTCCTGCCGGAAGTGCTTTTAATAATACTTTCCGCAAGAACCGTCCTTCGATACGGTTGCGGTTCGGCTCCAATGCCAGTAAAAATCCCGGTGCGCCAATGGTAAACATACTGATGAGGGAAATCTGTGCCGGCTCTAACGGATAAGTAATTGTCGATACCACCGCAAAGATTGCCATTAAAAGTGAAAAGATATTTTTTACCAGGAACAGGCTGGCGGAACGCTGCACATTATTTACGACCTGGCGTCCTTCCGATACCACGTCCGGCATATGGGCAAAGTCGGAATCCAAAAGGACTACCTGCGCAGCCTGTGCTGCCGCTTCACTTCCGGATGCCATTGCCACGCTGCAATCTGCATCCTTCATTGCCAGAATGTCGTTGACTCCATCACCGGTCATTGCTACGGTATGTCCCGCATCCTGCAATGCATGTACCAGCTTCTGCTTCTGTTTCGGAGTTACCCGTCCAAATACGGTATAGCGGTCTGCCGCATCATAAATTTTCTCATCTGTATCCAGCGTGCCTGCGTCCACATATTTTTCTGCATGCTCGATTCCGGCGCATCGTGCCACTTCCGATACGGTCTCCGGATTATCCCCGGAAATTACCTTCACCGCAACACCCTGAGTTTTAAAATAGCCAAAGGTCTTCTTCGCATTTTCACGAATCGGATTGGAAAGAATCACATAACCCAGCGGCTCCGGTTTTTCGGTCAGGGTTCCCCTGATATCACCGCCCGGATATTTTGCAAGCAGAAGCACTCGATAACCCTTTTTCGTATATTCCCTTATCTCATCTGCGATTTCTGCAAACGCATTTCCCATAACAAATTCCGGCGCACCCAGAAGATATTTTCCATCTTCAAATACAACGCCACTGTATTTTGTTGCAGAAGTAAAGGGCATAACTTCCAATGCTTTCCGCGGGGCAGTTACAAAAGTCTGCACTTCCGCAGTTTTATCATTATCACTAACTCTAGCTATATCACCATCTTTATCTATATCGCCATTTCTAGCTATATCGCTATATTTATCCTTATCTCTGTCCTTACGTTTCAGGTAATCGCGAATGGCTTCCATAGTGGCATTATTATCCGGCACTGCCGATGCATAATCCCGGAGCAGGGACTGAAGAAATGCTTTTTCCACATCCTTCGCCGGGACAATCTGTGCCACTTCCATACCGGCTTCCGTTATGGTTCCGGTTTTATCTACGCAAAGCACATCAACTCTTGCCAGTGCTTCGATACTCTTCATATCATGAAGCAGTACCTGCCGTTTTGCCAGCCGCATGGTTCCAAGTGCCAGGGCAATGGTTGTCAGAAGATACAAGCCCTCCGGTATCATTCCGATAATTGCCGCCACCATGGATACGATGCTCTTCTGGAAGGTCTCACCATTTACGATATAGCCCTGCCAGAATAAAATGATTCCAATCGGAATAATTACGATACCAATCCATTTTACCAACTGGTTAATGGAACGAATCATCTCAGACTGTTCTTCATTTCCCATGGCTTTTGCTTCAGCGGTCAGCTTGGAAATATAAGAATGCTTTCCTACCCGCTCCAGTCTCGCATAACATTCTCCGGATACTACAAAGCTTCCGGACATCAGCTTGCTTCCCGGTGTTTTCTCGATTTCATCTGCTTCTCCGGTCAGCAGTGATTCATTTACCTGAATAGTGCCTTCCAGAACAACGGCATCGGCACAAATCTGTGTTCCGGCAGTCAGTAAAATAACATCATCCTTTACCAGCCGCTCCGATAAGATTTTCTTCTGTTCTCCATCCCGGATAACAATGGCATGAGGTGCATTCAGAAGGCTCATCTTATCTAAGACTTTCTTTGCCCGCAATTCCTGGATAATACCAATCAGCGTATTTCCGATGATAATCGGCAGGAAAGTCAGGTTCCGGAAAGAACCAACCACGCAAAGCAATATCGTAATTACTAAGAATATAAAGTTAAAGTACGTAAATACATTGGACTTTACAATTTCCTTTGCGCTCTTCTCCGTGCTAATATCTGTTTTATTTACAAATCCTTCTATGAAGCGTTCTTCTACTTCTTCCCTTGACAATCCCCGCAGGATACGTTTTTCTTCCGGCATTCTATTTTCACTCATAGGCTGTTTCTTCATCCTTTCTGAAACTTATTATAAGACTTTTCCCTATGGCATAGTATGAATATTTTCTTAAATTATTTTAAACGAATCGAAAAAATACCCTTTCTATCGGTTTCTCCGGTAAAAAGGGTATCTTCATTACGTCATATTCTTCTTTTGCATCTGCTCTTTTACATCTGCCGTTTTTTTAGTGTTTCACTTCAATTCGTACCAATGCCTTATGCAATGCAAATTCCGCACGAAGCATATCTGTATCTGCGGCTTTTGCTGCAATACGGGCTTCTGCACGCTCTTTTGCTGCCTCGGCACGCTTCTCATCGATTTCATCCGGCCACTCGGCAATCTCTGCCAGCAGTGTTACCTTATCGCCTAAAATCTCTGCAAAGCCTGCATGAACAGCAGCTTTTTTTACATCTTCGCCATTGGTAATGGTCACAACACCGGGAGCAAGCACCGTTGTCAGCGGAATGTGTTCCGGGTAGACACCGATTTCTCCTTCTGTTGTATTGAATTCTATCATGGTTGCTTCCCCGGTATAAAAGATTCGATCGGGGGTAATGATTTCTACCTCAAATGCTTTCTTCTCGTCTGCCATGGCTTCACCCCTTACTTCATGCGGGCACGTACTTCGTCAATACTTCCGGCATTCAGGAAATAGCTTTCCGGTACATCATCATGCTTTCCTTCTAAGATTTCACGGAAACCGCGGATGGTCTCGGCTACCGGTACATATTTTCCATCAAGACCGGTAAACTGGGTTGCTACGAAGAATGGCTGTGATAAGAAACGCTGTACTTTTCTTGCACGGCTTACTACCAGCTTGTCTTCTTCTGACAGCTCATCCATACCAAGGATTGCGATAATATCCTGTAATTCTTTGTATTTCTGAAGAATCTCCTGTACTCCACGGGCTACCTCAAAATGCTCCTGTCCTACGATACGAGGGTCAAGGATTCTGGATGTGGAACCAAGTGGGTCTACTGCCGGGTAAATACCAAGCTCTACGATAGAACGATCCAGTACGGTGGTGGCATCCAGATGGGCAAATGTAGTTGCCGGAGCCGGGTCAGTAAGGTCATCTGCCGGTACATAAACTGCCTGAACAGATGTAATGGAACCATTCTTGGTAGAAGTAATACGCTCCTGTAATGCACCCATCTCAGTCTGCAAAGTCGGCTGGTATCCTACTGCGGAAGGCATACGTCCTAACAGTGCGGACACCTCAGAACCTGCCTGTGTGAAACGGAAAATGTTATCAATAAATAACAATACATCCTTTCCACCTTTATCACGGAAATACTCCGCCATGGTAAGTCCGGTAAGACCTACACGCATACGTGCTCCTGGTGGCTCGTTCATCTGACCGAATACCATGGTAGTCTTATCAATAACTCCGGATTCCTTCATTTCATAATAAAGGTCATTTCCCTCACGGGTACGCTCACCTACACCGGTAAATACGGAATATCCACCATGCTCGGTTGCGATATTATGAATCAGCTCCTGAATCAATACGGTTTTTCCTACTCCTGCACCACCGAAAAGTCCGATTTTTCCACCTTTCTGGTAAGGACAGAGAAGGTCAACGACCTTGATTCCTGTCTCTAACATTTCTGTAGAGGTTGCCTGTTCATCAAAGCTTGGTGCTTTCCGGTGAATCGGCATATATTCCACATCCTGTGGTGGAGCCTCATTATCAATTGGCTCGCCTAATACGTTAAACATTCTGCCTAAGGTATGCTCGCCGACCGGCACGGAAATCGGTGCACCGGTTGCCTCTGCATCCATACCACGGATTAATCCGTCGGTAGGTCCCATGGCAATACAACGTACGACATCATCTCCTAAATGCTGTGATACCTCTACTACCAGAACTTCACCATTTTTTCTGGTAATACGGATTGCTTCATTGATTGATGGAAGCTTTCCTTCGGTAAATTTAATATCCAATACAGCACCTATTATCTGAGTGATTTTTCCAATATTTGTTTCTGCCATCTTTTTCTATCACTCCTTATTCTCTATTCTTATGGATATGATTAGGAAATTGCCGATGCTCCGGCTATAATCTCTGTCAGCTCCTGTGTAATGGAACCCTGACGGGCACGATTATACTTCAGTGACAAATCACTAATCATTTCCTCTGCGTTGCTGGTTGCAGAATCCATTGCCTGCATTCTTGCACCATTTTCACTGGCTACTGCTTCCACCAGTGCTCCATAAAGAAGGCTCGTTACATACTTCGGTATGATTAAATTAAGCGCCTCTTCCTGGTTTGGCTCATAATTCATCAGCACATTATCTTCTTCCTGCTCCGGCATATCTTCGATATCCACCGGAAGAAGCTTGATTAATTTCGGCTCATGTACCACCGTATTCTTAAAATGTGTATAAGCAAGGTAAATTTCGCCAATCTCACCTTTTTCATAGGATGCCAGCACTTCCCTTGCCAATGCAGCCGCCTCATCATAAGTCGGTGTCTCTATCAGTTCCGGAAGTTCTTTTACAATCGAATATCCCTTATGTTCTAAGGACTCTCTTCCCTTATTACCAATCGCATAAATGGAAAGCTTGTCCTTTGGAAGGTCACTCTCTGTAATCAGCTTTACGACATTCGCATTATAGCCTCCTGCCAGTCCACGGTTCGAGGTAATTACAATCACCGCCTTCTGCTCGGAATCTTTACCGGTAAGGTACGGGTGATTGATGGAACCGCTCTTTGCCAGCATGGAAGTTACGGTCTGATACATATAATTAAAATACGGATTTGCCTGTTCTGCATGTCCCTTCGCTTTCTGCAGTTTTACGGTAGAAACAAGCTTCATGGCCTTTGTAATCTGCTGTGTGCTGGAAATACTGCTTTTGCGCCGCTTTATATCACGCATGGACGCCATAGTCTCTCACCGCCTTTTACCATATTACATGCCTATTTGAAATCTTTCTTACATGCTTCAATTGCTGTAATTAATTTCTGCTCTGTTTCTTCGTCTAACTGTTTTGTTTCACGAATGGATTCGAAAATCTCCGGATACTTGGTATCAATGAGCTCTAACAATGCTTTTTCAAATGCCAGAATCTCATCCACCGGAATATCCAGTAAATATTTCTTGGTTGCAGCATAAATAATTGCCACCTGTTTTTCCACCGGCATCGGCTGATACTGTGGCTGTTTCAACATTTCACGGATTCTTTCACCCTGTGCTAATTTCTCTTTGGTATCAGCATCCAGTTCAGAACCAAACTGTGCAAATGCTGCCAGCTCACGATACTGTGCCAGCTCTACTCGGATTGGTGCCGCAATCTTCTTGATTGCCTTAATCTGTGCAGCTCCTCCAACTCGGGATACGGAAAGTCCTGCATTGATTGCCGGACGGAAACCTGCATTAAACATATCTGTTTCCAGATAAATCTGACCATCTGTAATAGAAATTACGTTGGTCGGAATGTATGCGGATACGTCTCCTGCCTGTGTCTCGATAATCGGCAGTGCTGTCAGGGAACCTCCACCCAAAGCATCGGAAAGTCTTGCTGCACGCTCTAATAATCTCGAATGCAGATAGAATACATCTCCCGGATAAGCCTCACGTCCTGGTGGTCTCTTAAGCAATAAGGAAAGGGTACGGTATGCAGCGGCATGTTTGCTCAAATCGTCATAAACGATTAATACATCCTCTCCATTCTCCATCCACTCTTCACCAATTGCACATCCTGCATATGGTGCAATATACTGTAATGGTGCCAGCTCACTTGCTGTTGATACAACAACTGTGGTATAGCTTAATGCACCGAATTCTTCCAGGGTTTTTACCAGGGATGCTACGGTAGATGCTTTCTGACCGATGGCAACGTAAATACATTTTACGCCCTGTCCCTTCTGGTTAATGATGGTATCAATTGCAATTGCTGTTTTACCGGTCTGCTTATCTCCAATGATAAGCTCACGCTGTCCACGTCCAATCGGCACCATGGAATCGATTGCCTTAATACCGGTCTGCAATGGTGTATCTACGGATTTTCTGGAAATAACACCGGATGCCACACGTTCAATCTGGCGGTATTTCTCTGTCTCAATCGGTCCTTTTCCATCAATCGGCTGACCCAGTGCATTTACAACTCGTCCCAGTAATGCATCTCCGACCGGAACCTCTACAACTCGTCCGGTGGTCTTTACGGTATCACCTTCGTTGATGGAACGCTTATCTCCTAACAGAACCGCACCTACATTATCTTCCTCTAAGTTCAGCACCATTCCATATACTTCGCCCGGGAATTCCAAAAGCTCTCCCTGCATTGCATTTTCAAGGCCGTGAATTCGTGCAATTCCATCTGCCACCTGAATGACAGTTCCTACGTCTGCCACTTCCAACTGGGATGCATACCGCTCGATCTGCTCTTTGATAACGGAACTGATTTCTTCTGGTTTCAATTTCATGAAGCGGTTTCACCTACTTTCAACTGTATTTTGGATAATTCACTGGTTAGCTTCTGCAGCTTGGTTTTGATACTGCTGTCCACTACCCTGTCTTTTATGCGGATGACCATGCCTCCAATGAGTGATGCATCCACCTCATAATTCATTTCAATTTCTACATAATGTGTGGTTTCTAATAGTTTCTTTACGATTTCGTCTTTCTGCTGCATTGACAGCTCCATCGCAGAAATGACATATGCCGTTCCGATATTTTTATATTCTTTTACGGAATCCACAAAACATGCAAATACGCTTTCCATGTCCTTAAAGTGGTCTTTTTCTATCAGCTGGCACATCAATCCCACGATTTCGTCCGCGGTCTTTCCCTTGAATATGTTTTCAATAATCTGAATCTTCTCTTCTTTTACAATCTGTGGATGATTCATCAATTTTGCCAGATCCTCATTCTCATGGAGAATCTCAAGAAGTGCTTTTGCATCTTCTAACCAGGCATCCTCACATCCCTTTTCCACGGCGAGTTCAAACAATGCATCTGCGTATGTTTTGGAAACTAATTTTGCCATGTTGTATCACCCATCTCTTTCAAGGTTTCTTCCACGAGGGCATCCTGTATTGTTGTATCAATGGATGCGGCTACCACTTTGCCTGCCATCATAGATGCAATTTCTATCATTTCCTGTTTCATCTCATCCATCACGCGTTTCTTCTCCAGTTCTGCCTCTTCATTGGCACGCCGGATAATCCGCGCAGCCTCTTCCTTTGCCTCGCCAATGATTCGGTTCTCATTGCGCAGGGCTTTGGTTCTGGCTTCACTTAAGATAACCTCCGCCTCTTTGTCGACGTTCTTAAGCTTCTCTTCATACTGCTGTCTTAATTCTGCTGCTTCTGCCTGGTCGCTTGCCGCAGATTCCAGTTCCGTCTTTATCTTCTCCTGACGGCCCTTTAACATCTTACGAACCGGCTCGAAGAGGTTATAAGACATTACGGTAAACAATACGAAAACGGATATCGCCATAAGGATGGTATCATGCAATAACTGAAAATCAAGATTAAATAATCTGGTCATTTTCTTCCTGCTGTGCCTCCTTTCTTTTCGTAATCATTCCTTCGCACTTTATACCAGTGGTTTTACGAAAAGCAGAAGCATCGCAATCAACAGACCATAAAGACCGGTGGTCTCTGCTACTGCCTGTCCAAGAAGCATGGTTGACATAATATCTCCCTTTGCTCCCGGGTTACGTCCTACAGCTGCTGCTGCGTGTCCTGCTGCAATACCCTGTCCAATACCAGGTCCGATACCTGCAATAACTGCAAGTCCTGCACCAATTGCTGAGCATGCTAAAATTAAATCCTGTCCTGTAATGTTCATAATTATAAATCCTCCTTATACTGTTCTATTCTGTTTCCATCTGCTGGTTCACATATGTCATAGTCAACATACAGAATACATACGTCTGAATTGCTCCTGAGAACAAATCAAAGTACACATGAAGCGCTGCCGGCCAGACAATTGCAATCTTGGACAACAGTCCATAGACCAATGCCATCATTACGGTTCCTGATAATACGTTTGCAAACAAACGAAGTGACAGGGAAATCGGCACGGCAATCTCGCTGATGATATTGATTGGCAGCCACAGTGGCAGCCATGGTGGTAACGGTGAACACATATCTTCCCAGATTTTCTTTGGTTTCTGGTACTTTATCTGACAGATATGGATAAGCGAAAAGGTGATAAGTCCCAACGCCAGTGTCGTTCCATAATCTGCGGTAGGCGGTCTTAGCCCGAATAATCCAGATATATTACTCATGAGAATAAAGATAAAAATGGTACTGATGTAATTCACCAGCTTCGGTGCATTTTTACCCATAACGCCATCAACTACGCCATCTAATTTTTCCACCATAAGTTCTACTACATTCTGGAATCCGCCCGGTACTTCCGTTGCAGCTTTCATCTTGTGTTTTACAATAAACGAAAATGCAATCAGTATCAGCATGATTATCAGAATACATACATGAGAAGTGGTAATCCATACCTCATGTCCGAAAATCTTATAGGAAAACAGTCCATGAATCATAAAATCTATATCCTGGGCACCCGCTGCTAAAATTCCGTTATCCACGCTTTCACCTCCTTATATTATATTTTTTCTTCACCCTAAGAAGATTCATCACCTCTCCCTAAAAGTTTTAAAATTACTTTATGTGTAAAGGGTTGAACGTAAGCTCCAACCTTCAATCCCATTACTCCCACAAATGCTACAATCACATTGCCTATTTCAAAGTATGCCGTAGCAAAAAAGACTGCTACAACTACGAGATACCGAAGCACATACTGCAATGCGATTCGTCTTGTCCTTCCAGATTCTGCCATATCCATACTGTCCCGCAGAACCACTGCCATATGGATTGCCATTCCAACTGCAGTTGCTGCTCCAATCAGAAGGCCGATGGAATAAGACAGCTTGTCTTTTACAAACCAGATACCGGTAATTTCCACCACAATTTCGTATATAAGGATTCCCAGAATCAATTCCGGTAATGCATCATTTATCCTTTTTAACATCTGTTTTAACCTTTCCCGTGTCTTTTTTCTGCCAAAGCCGCTGTGCCATCCGGTAGCAATTCTGGAACCCCGCCACTGCTCCAAGGAAAAACAGCAGTATCACCAGCCACGGATGCCCGTATCTTCGGTAAATAAAAACCCCGAGTCCAACACATAAAAAAATAGGAACTATCATGTTGATACCGAACTGCATGATTAAAATCAAGGAATCATACACTTTATTTCTGTTCTTCATGAATAGCTCCTTCCCTTACATTTTCGTGAAACGCTCTGCAAATAGCCCAGTATTTATTTTAGAAAATTTTTGATATAGAAAGGGCTTCTGTTCTGCCCTGAAATACCGCAGTTCTAAAATATATGTTTTGCTTTCTGATATTAAAACAGTCTTTCCAATGTTTGACAGTCTGCACCGGTTGTCCGCCTGCATACAGATACATAAACAAGCCTATTAGGAGGTCTTGGCATTCTATTATGCAACCGGCAATGCCGGCACATGGATGTGCCTGCAAGGCGCAGTTGAATATGGATATGAATTTGCGCCGGTTGCCGGAATCATAAACTTATTTGTCAGAATGCCTAGACCTCCTTACGGGTTTGTGGAAGTATCTGTAGCAGACGGACAACCGGGCAGCCGGTCAAAGCAGCGGAAAGACAGTTCACTATCAAGCAAAACACATATCTAAGAACTGCTGGCATTTCAACGCATATCAGACAAATGCCCTTTCTAATCAAAAAGTTTCAAAACAAATCGCTTTCCATTTGCACTCGCTTACGCTCATTATATTGTGAGCAGATACAGCTCACAATTAACATTCGCCGCTCGTCAAACATGCAAGCACGATGACTCGCTTACGCTCATTATATCATTTTTGAGGAAATTGTCTATAAACATTTTATGAAAAATGTCTATAAATCAGCTTTATGTTTTTGCAATTTTACATAATTTTAACAAATATTACCAGAAGGTTTTTCCCACACTTTCGTCATTTGTTCAATTGGTTGTAAACCTCTGTAATCGGTCATTTTCTGGCTTGTCCATTACAGGGTAATGTTTATTTCCCGGTTGGTGTGGGTGTACTGGTAGTAGCGGACTCCTGCCGCATCTAACATCCGTTTGGAAGCAATAACTGCCGGAGTATTCTGGTATTTGTCACTGTCATATACAATGGTCTTGATTCCAGCCTGAATGATTGCTTTGGCACACTCATTACAAGGGAACAGGGACACATACATTTTCGCCCCTTCTAAGGAACCGCCCCGATAATTTAAGATAGCATTCAGTTCGCTGTGGGTGGTATAGAAATATTTATTCTCAAGCGGTGCTCCTTCTCTTACCCACGGGAATTCATCATCGGAGCAGCCCTTCGGCAGTCCATTGTATCCCATGGAAAGAATCTTGTTATCCTCGCTGACAATGCAGGCACCCACCTGTGTATTCGGGTCCTTGGAGCGCATTCCGGATAACATTGCCACGCCCATAAAATATTCATCCCAACTAATATAGTCTTCCCGTTTCTGGCTCATTTTATTTCCTCCTTGCTGCGGTTTTCAAATATTTTCTTTTATTTCATTTTTCATTATTCTGCTTCGCATTTTATTATCACTACGCTGCAATTTTTCTGTTGCTATTTTACCATATTTTTTTATGGTTTTATACGGTTTCTGTGAGATTTTCATGGAAATGACACAGTTCTTAGACTCAAAGAAGTGATGGACTCGTTTTTCGATAAGCAGATAAACAGTAAGCTTGTCAGGGGGGCTTGATGAGGTTCTTAATGGGGCATTTGGCTCAATAGAATATTTGATTGCCACTTGATGAGCGAAGTCCGCTTCCTTTACTTGGGATACATGATAAAGGCTGTCAGGGGCACTTGGAATTTTGTCTGTTTCTAGGCAACGCCGGCACAGGGATGTGCCGGCGAGGTGCAGATGAACATGGATGTGAATTTGCACCGGTTGCCGGAATAGACTGTATCTATATCGAAATTCTTAGTGCCCCTTGCAGGCTTTATGTCGTATTCCAAGTGAAGGATGTGGACTGCGCCAAATCTGCATACAAGCATGCGATTTTTCTCGCTACTCGCGTAAAAAAGGTTCTTAAGCCATTCAACTTAAGAACCCTTCACATTTCATATATCTTCGAACTTATTTTGTTCCGAAAATTCTGTCTCCTGCATCACCAAGTCCTGGTACGATATAGCAGTGCTCATTTAATTTCTCATCTAATGCTCCGATGTAGATATCTACGTCCGGATGCGCTTCCTGCATTGCCTTTACTCCTTCTGGTGCTGCAATGATGCACATGAAGCGGATATTCTTTACTCCTCTGTCTTTTAACATCTGGATTGCTGCTACGGAAGAACCACCGGTTGCCAGCATCGGGTCTACAAAGAATACTTCACGCTCATCACAATCCTCTGGAAGTTTGCAGTAATATTCTACCGGTTTTAATGTCTGTGGATCACGGTAAAGTCCGATGTGTCCAACTTTTGCTGCCGGAATCATTGCAAGCATTCCGTCTACCATTCCAAGACCTGCACGTAAGATTGGTACTACTGCCAGTTTCTTTCCTTTTAACTCTTTTACAGTTGTCTTACAGATTGGAGTCTCGATTTCAATATCGGTAAGCTTCAAATCTCTGGTTGCCTCATAGCACATTAACATGGCGATTTCGCTGATTAATGTACGGAACTCCTTAGAACCTGTTTCTTTTCTTCTTATCCAGCCGATTTTATGCTGAATCAGTGGATGATCCATTACAAATACTTTTGACATATCATTCTCCTTCGTTTAATAATTTTACTAATTTTTTTATACTCTTATTCATGGTTTCAAAGCAAAGTCCATAGGCCTGAAGTGTGCCACCGTAAGGGTCTAAGATTTCCAGTTCATCCCCTACTAATTCCGTCAGCACCTGAACATTTTCTTCCTGCGCCTCCGGGAACATTTCCAATAACTTCTGTCTCTGCTGTGCTTCCATTGTAAGCACTAATGTATCTTCGCCAAAATCTTCTGCTGTAATCTGGCTTGACATAAAGCCTTCCATGTTAATGCCATTGCTTATCATAACAGCTTCTGCTTTCTGATTCAGTGGTTCTGGAAATAATACCACAAGACCTCTCACCAGCACTTCTACCGGATGATTCAGGGAATATTCCTGAAAAATACCAGCTGCCATAGGTGCCCTGCATGTTCCGCTCTCCGCCACGAATACAATGCGATTGTATGGCTTCATAAAAACCTCCTCTAAACTGTAATCACCTGATGTCCTGCAGCCTTCAGCAGACGATTCATAATTGCCTGACCGATACGCGGAGTTGCAAAACTCTCAGAGTAAATAACATCTACTTCTTTCTCATCAAAGTCCCGCAACAGCTTATACAAATGCTTGGCAATTGCATCCTCATCACTGCGTGCACCAATACTTACCACTTCTCCCTCCGGATAACGGTCTATCGTTTCATCTGTTCCGATAATTCCTACCTTCTTTCCCTGTAGAACCGCTTCCTTTGTCAAAGCATTAATCTTTGCTACTACCTTCTCTTCTTCTCCGTCTACCAGAATCAAATCTGCTTTCGGTGCGTAATGCTTATATTTCATTCCCGGTGCCTTCGGCTTCTGCAGCGAATCCGAAGCAATAATTCCAGGATCCATCTTCACTTCCCCGATTACCTTTTCTAACATTTCCGGTGTAATATAACCCGGTCTTAAAATCATCGGTATATCTTCTGTCAGATCAACGATTGTGGATTCAATTCCAATTCCTACCGGACCCCCATCCAGTATCATTGGGATTCTGCCGTCCATATCAAATGCCACATGCTCTGCCAGCGTCGGACTCGGTTTGCCGGATGTATTGGCACTCGGTGCTGCAATATATCCGCCGCTTCTGCGAATCAGTTCCAGCGCAACCGGATGGTTCGGCATACGGATTGCTACCGTATCCATGCCCCCTGTAGTCTCATATGGAACCTTATCATTCTTGCGCACAATCATGGTCAGTGGTCCCGGCCAGAATGCATCTGCAAGCTTCTTTGCCTCTTCCGGCATCTCCTGTGCAATTTTCTCCATGTCTGAAAATTCTGCCACATGGACAATCAAAGGATTATCGGATGGTCTTCCTTTTGCCGCATAGATTTTCTTAGATGCTTCTGCGCTCAGTGCATCTGCGCCCAGTCCATATACCGTCTCGGTTGGAAATGCCACCAGTCCGCCATCCCGGATAATTGCAGCCGCACGTTCCAACGCTTCTGTATCCATATTATTCTGGTCTATTTTTATCACTTCTGTTTTCATAACGCCTATTATATCACGTTCCCTTTATGTGTTCAAGAACTGGAATTGTTTTCAAAATCCATTTCCACCGAAAATCGAAAACGCCCGAAAACCGCACTTCCTACTTGCTATGTGACCACAAGTGTGGCATAATCAGTATGTTCACTAGAATATTATGGAAAGGAGTTTCCAGATGAAAATTACGAAAAGCGAATTTGGCATAACCAAAGATAATCAGCCGATTTCCCTTTATACCATTGAAAATGCATCCGGTGCTTCCGTTACACTTTCGGATTATGGCTGCCGTATTGTTAAAATTATGGTTCCTGATAAAAGCGGGAAACTGACCGATGTAATTTTAGGCTTAATGAACGCCGATGAGTATCTTGCTGATGATGCCAGCCTGGGAGCTGTTGTCGGTCGATGCGCCAACCGTATCGCCAAAGGGCACTTTACCTTAAATGATAAAGAATACAATCTTGCCATTAACAATGGCCCAAACCACCTGCATGGTGGTCCTACAGGATTTGGCCAGCGTGTATGGGCCGGAAAAGTTACCGATGATAAAGTTACATTTACCCGCGTTTCTCCGGATGGAGAAGAAGGTTATCCGGGTAACCTTACAGTTTCCGTTACCTACGGATGGTCCGAAGACAATGAATTATCTATTGTTTACGAGGCTACCTGCGATCAGGATACTGTATTTTCTGTTACAAGCCACGGATATTTTAATCTGAACGGAGAAGGAAACGGTACTGTTTTAGACCAGGAATTACGCATTGATGCAGATGCGATTACAGAACTGGATGATACACAATGTCCTACCGGTGCATTTCTCTCTGTGGAGGGAAGTCCATTTGATTTCCGTGAGATGAAGAAAATCGGTGACGGCATTCATTGTGACAACGCCCAGTTAAAATTAGGCGGCACTTACGACCACAACTTTGTAATCAATGGAGACGGTTTAAGAGAAGCAGCTGTTTTACAGTCTAAGGAAAGTGGCATTCGGATGACCTGCTTTACCGACCAGCCGGGTGTACAACTTTATGTTCCTTGCTATACTCTTCATCAGAAAGGAATTGATGGCAAAGATTATCCGCCATATTCCGCAGTATGTTTAGAGACACAGCATTATCCAAATGCGATTAATATCGAACATTTCCCTTCTGTTGTTTTAAAAGCGGGAGAGAATTTCCGTTCCAAAACACTCTATCATTTTTCTGTGATGAACTAAACAAAGAAAAGATATAAGAAAGTAAGTAAAAGATTCCAGACCATTATGGCTGGAATCTTTTTTTGTAATCTTTCTTTTATTCTGTTGCATTTCAATTCTGTTTCGTTTTCTGATTTTCCTGTGATTGCATCTTTTCTGTATTCACTACGTCTTCCGTATCTGCTGTTTCATTACCCATACAGTTTAGAATTCCATCTGCAATGGCTTCTGCCACTGCCTCCTGATATTCCTCGGTAGACAGTTTTGCAGCCTCTTCAGAATTACTCAAGAAACCACATTCTACGATTACTGTAGGATATGCCGTTTTTTTCAGGAGATAATAGCTCTCATTGGCTTTTGCTTCCCGCTTATTTTCCGTATCAAGATGCAATCTCAGGCTCTCCTGCATGGTTTCGGCAATTTTTTTGCCCTCTTCGGACTGTCCAAAATAGAAGCACTGAGCTCCTTTTATTGCTTCCTCGGTATAACTGTTCTGATGGACACTTATGGTAAACAGCGGCTTCGATTCATCAATCAGCCGGCAGCGGTTACGCATATCTGCCACCTTCTTACTGCCGCTCTCCCCTTTATCAAGGCTTTCGTCTGTCTCCCGGGTCAGAATCACCGTTATATTTTCCTTTTCCAGACGGGCTTTTACCTTCTTTGCAATCGCAAGGTTAATATCCTTTTCCAGTTCGCCGTGAATTCCGATTTTGCCGGGGTCATCTCCGCCATGTCCGGCATCCACAACGATACATGGCTTTTCTTCTGCCGCCCGCATACTGCTTACCAGTACTGCCCCCTTTTTCGATAACAGGCACACTGCCACCAGCAGAAGAACTGCCATATATAATTCGATTCTTTTCTTCAAACTGCACTTCCTAATTCTTTTCTTTATAATAAATATGAAAGTGCACGCTCAATTATCCTGCTTTATCCGTTAATCTACTTTAAACTTCGCAATTCCTTCGGTAATCTCTACTACAATCTTTTTCAGTTCCCGTCCGGCTTCCACTACTTTGTCACCGTCCTTGGAGAACTCTTCCGAAATATCCATAACGCTCCGGTATGTCTCGCTGATTACCTGGGTGCTTGCCGTCTGCTCTTCTACGCTGGCTGCCATATCCGTGATTACGTTGCTGATATTTCCAATGGCCGCATTTACGGTATCCATAAGATTACTGATTTCTGTTACACTCTGATTAATCTGCTCAAATACATCCGAAGTATTAGATACATTTTCTACTCCGGTATTTACCTTTTCAATACTCTGGCTGGTCTTCTCTGTTACAACACCAATCAGGTCATCCATCTTCGTTGTTACACTTACAATATCTACTGCGGAATTGCCACATTCCTCAGCCAGCTTTCTGATTTCCTCTGCAACAACGGCAAATCCCTTGCCGGCTTCTCCTGCTCTTGCTGCCTCTATGGATGCATTTAATGCCAGGAGATTGGTCTGGTCTGCGATATCCTGGATTACCTGCACCATGTTATTAATGCCTTCAATTCCTTCCGATACATTTCCAACTGCTTCCTGTAATTCCATGGATACTCCGGAAATGCTTTCCATGGTCTCATTCATATAGCTAACCTGCAGTTTGCCATCCTGTACTAAGGATACCGCACCATGTATCTTTTCATTTACCTGTTCCGATGCCTGTGTGGTATCATGCACATTCATGGTCAGTCCGTCTGTTCCCTCTGCGATAACGTGAATACCTTCATTCAGACCCTCTAAGGTATCCGTCAGATTATGCATGGATTCTAACTGGTTCTCAGCAGACTCCTGCAAATGAGCTGCTACTTCCATATTGGTGTCTGTCTGCGCATCCATGTGGGTTACACCGGAACGGATTCTCTTCATCGTCTCTTTTAACTTCTCATCCAGCTGGTTCATATTTTTACCGATTCGTCCCAGCTCATCGGAAGATTTCACTGCACATGCTGTTGTAAAATCCAAATCTTTAATCTGATTAATTGCCTTGTCAATCTTTGGTACCGGCCGCATCAATAATGTCAGAATCACAAGAATGACGATAACCTGAATAACAATTCCCACTGCCATGGTAATAAAAGATGCATTTTTAATGCCTGCTGCTCTTGTGGTTACATCCTGCTTTGGTACAACCACTACAGTAACAAAGTTGGTATTTGGAATCTTATTTGCTGATATAAAATATTTTCCTGCAGTTGTTACTTCCCCGTAAGTCTCATTCGCTGTAATATCCTTTACGGTGTCAATAATAATATCATCAACATCATCAACGGTCTGCCCGTTCCAGTCTTCCTGCTCTCTGTTTCCAAGAATCAGCCCGGTTGTCTCGTCAATGGCAAAGGCATAACCGGATACACCAATCTGCTGTGCCTCCAGCGCATCCTTTAATGAAGTAAGCGGTAAATCCGCAGAAATGACTCCAATGACTTTATTAGAAGAATTCTTGATATTTGCATAAATAGAAATAATATATTCCCCGCTGTCTGCATCCAGATAGCACTCTCCAAAAGTAACTTCATCAGCTTTTAAGCCCTCGGTATACCAAGGTCTTTCCTTCATGACCCAGTCGCTTCCCGGCGTCCACATCTTGTCAATATAAGTTCCGTCTTCCAGTCCACAGTAAATTCCATTCGGTATAATATCGAGATATGCATCTGCAATACTCATAATGTATTTCTCAATGTCTTCCGATGTTGTACAGGATTTTTCAACGGAGGTCTGGATATTTTTCACCAGTCCGATGACCTGATTCAGATCCGCCTGCATCTGGTTTCCTACATTTTCCTGAGACATTTTAATTTCATTCATGAAATTACTCTCTACCACATTTTTACTTTCCCCATAAGTAAAAATAAATACCAGAAAATAGGTCAGAATAACAAATGGCACCATTGTCATTACTATTTTGTTTTTTAAGCTGCTTCTTACTTTTTTCATGGGCCTTCTCCTCGTATAATATCTCGTATAATATCTTTTAGATACGTAAATACATGTATCTTGGTTAATAAGTTACTAAATAAATATTGTTCATTAGGCTTAGTAAAGCCCATGATATAATTGTCCTAGTGTCAATCAGGTAATAGTTCTTATTCTCCTTGTTGAACCAGTAATGGTTGCTTCATGCAAAGTCTGTTCCCCTGACATGGAAGTTAGCTTCAAACCGGCTGGCTGTTTGCTTAAGTACATGGACAACCATCTAGCAGTGTGGTTACGCATCTGTCCATCTTAAGCTGGATTCTTATATGCGAGGGTGTCGATGCTCCATGTTCATGGGTTTTACCAAGCCGATTGAACACTTTAATCTACAACGAAAGAAGGTGATTACAATGAACACACTTTACGTCGGTATTGATGTAAGCAGCAAATCCAATGTCGTTTACTTAATGCTTCCTAATGGTGAAAAGCACAGTAACTTTTCTGTTGCAAACTCACATGAGGGTTCTTCTCTGTTGGTAAAAAGAATCCATTCTGCGTTAACTTCACATTCCCTTGATACTGTCCTAATAGGTCTCGAAGCAACCTCTGTCTATGGTGATAACCTGGTTTATTTCTTAAGGGAAGATGCCACTCTGGCATCGTTTAACAGAAAGATTCATGTCCTCAATCCCAAGCAGGTCAAAAAATTTCATGATTCTTATAATGACCTGCCAAAGAATGACTATATGGACTCTTTTGTCATTGCTGACTGCCTGCGTTTCGGTAGAATCAACAAAGAGGTCTATATGGAAGACTACCGCTACAAAGCACTCCAAAACCTCACACGGGCACGATACTTTGCTGTTCAGAGTCTCACAAAAGAAAAGCAAAGATTTATAAATGTGCTGTTCAAGAAGTATTCTACTATGACACAGGAAAAGGTATTCAGCAATACCTTCAGCACTACAGCCCTTGCTGTCTACGATGAATTTGAATCCGCAGAAGCACTGGCAAATATGGACTTACAAGAACTTACTGATTTCATCATTGAAAAAGGAAAGAATCGTTTTCCTAATCCTGATGCAGTAGCCAAAGCCATCCAGAAAGCTGCCAGAAGTTCTTACCGTTTACCCAAGACGGTAAATGATTCTGTCAATCAGGTGCTTTCTATATCCATAACCTCCATGAAGGCATTGGAATCTCAAATCAAAGAGTTCGATAAAGCTATCAAAGCCCAGATGGAACTCTTGCCAAATGTATTGATATCAATTCCGGGAGTTGGTCCTGTATGCTCAGCCGGAATCATGGCTGAAATCGGTGATATCAATCGTTTCGATAATCAGGCTGCTCTTGCTAAATATGCAGGGCTTGCCTGGAAACAACACCAGTCTGGTGGATTTGAAGCCGAAGTTACAAAGCTTATTCCATCCGGAAACCGGTTTTTAAAGTATTATCTGTGTGAAGCGACGTTTTCTCTTGTAAGATGCGACAAGGAATACAGCGACTTCTACCACCTCAAATATAAAGAGGTGAACAGATGCCAACACAAACGTGCACTCGCATTAACTGCCCGTAAATTTGTGCGTTTAGTCTTTCGACTGCTGAAAGACAATCGCCTATACAGTCCAGTAAAGTAGATTCCATCTGCTTGCTGATGAGCTATGCCCTGCTCATTTAAAAAATCTGGTCGACAGGGCTTAGGTGGGTGTTTTTTGTCTTAATAATATATATACGAAAATATATGATTTTAAATCATTTATCTCTTGACATCACACCGCTGGACTTT